>JAEWAH010000005.1 GCA_023391725.1 Bacillota bacterium
GCCCTTGCCCATGCGCCGTTTTTGTTCTTGCAAGGCTTATTCTATCACAGCGGGGAGGAAAAAACATCCACAGCAAGGGTCAAGGCAAAAAATAAGGCCTGGGGATTTGAGCGCCGTGCAAATGCTCAAATTGCCAGCACGCCAAATAAATGGTATCATGAAGGCGGTCTGAACCGCTTTCCCACAAAAGATCGGAGGTGCCTTATGGAAAGGAATATCAACATATCTACCTTTACCATCCTGCAGCAGCAGGAGGTAGACGGCGCGGCGCTGTACCGTCAGATCGCCAAGTTTACAAAAAACGAAAAAGAGCGGGAAACGCTGCTTGCCATCGCAAAGGATGAGGACAGGCACGCCGCGACATTTGAAAAATACACCGGGAAAAAGCTTTCCCATAACCGCATGAAGGTGTTCTTGTATGGGCTGGCTACCCGGATCATGGGATATACGTTTGTGATCAAGCTTCTGGAAAAAGCCGAGGACGCGGCGATCCACACGTATGGGAAGGACGTAAGCCAGATCCCGGAACTGCCGAAAATCCTCAAAGATGAAGAGACCCACGAGGCGCAGCTGCTGGACATGCTGGATGAGGAGCGGCTGCATTATGTGGGCGACATGGTGTTGGGGATGAACGACGCGCTGGTAGAACTGACCGGCGCGCTGGCGGGGTATACCCTGGCAATGCAGAACAGTCAAGTCATCGCCATGGCGGGGCTGATCACAGGCATCTCCGCGACGCTGTCCATGGCGGCCTCCAACTTCTTATCCTCCCGGGAGGACGCTCAAAGTAACGCGCTGAAATCCGCCACGTATACGGGCGTCGCGTACCTGATTACCGTGGCGCTGTTGATCCTCCCCTTCTTGATCTCTCCGGTGGAAGGATTCATGTGGGCGCTTGGGATCACGCTGCTCATCGCCATTTTGATCATTGCTGGCTTCAACTACTATATCGCCGTGGCCAAGGGCAGGGCGTTCAGGAAGAACTTCCTGGTGATGGCCGGGATCAGCCTGACAGTCGCGGCCATTTCGTTCACCGTGGGGCTGCTCGTTAAGAACGTGCTGGGGATAGATCTGTAAGGGGGAGACCACCCCGTCCGGCTTCGCCGTCCACCCCTCCACCGACCTCGCACCGTACTGCGCTTCGCTTGCCCGGTGTTCCGCAGTTCCGCTGCGCTCCACTGCTCCAGGCTCACTGCGTTCGCCCTCCGGAGGGGAATGGAGGCGACCACCCCGTCGCTTGGCGCCTCCGGCTTGCTCAATCGTCGCGCTGCTGCGCTGCGCTGGCATCGCTCGTTTCGCAAGCTTCCTCCGCTTCGCTTCATCCGCCACTGGCGGCGCGAAGCTTTGGAACCCCTCCGTGGGAGGGGAATGGAGGAGACCACCCCGTCGCTTCGACCAAAGATGCCCTGCCTGACGCTGCAAATTCAAAGCTGCTCAGCTAAGATGGATCATGAAAGGAAGAAGCCGTATGGCACGCAAGGAATTCCCCTCCCCAGAGGGCGAACGCAGTGAGCCTGAAGCAAGTGGAGCGCAGCGGAACTGCGAAACACCGGACAAGCGAAGCGCAGTACGGTGCGTAGGCAGTGGAGGGGTGGCGCGAAGCGACGGGGTGGTTAAGGCGTGTCCTCATAGGGACCAGGGTAATCCTGTGGTGGTTGCTCCCGCTGACACTCAATCCGTGCGGACCAGCCGCTCCTCCTTGTCCTACTATGAACTCCCCTATGATCCCTCCTTGCGCGCAAGGGCAAGGGACCTGCGGAAAGCTGGGAATCTATCCGAAGTACTGCTATGGAACCAACTGAAAAATCATCAGTTTCAAGGGTATGATTTTGACAGGCAAAAGATTATTGGGCATTATATCGTCGATTTTTTCTGCGCGAGCCAACGGGTAGTTATCGAACTGGATGGCAGGACTCATGATGAAAAAATGCAGTACGACGCCGACCGGGATGAGTTTCTTGCAGGATTGGGCCTGACGGTCATACATATCCTGGCGAAGGATGTTCTGGAGCGGTTGAACAGTGTAATGGATCTGCTCAGGGAGCATCCGGCGATGAAGTGAGGAGAACCACCCCGTCCGGCTTCGCCGTCCACCCCTCCACGGGAGGGGAATGGCCCCCCGGCGCTGCAACATACAAAACTGCGCTGCTATATGGATGATAGCTCTGGAAGAAGTGAGCGATATGACGCGCAAGGAATTCCCCTCCCGTGGAGGGGTGGCGCGGAGCGACGGGGTGGTTGAGAGCAGCGCGAAGCGATGGGGGGGAATCCAGAAAGACCGAAAAAGGCAACGTAACCGTCACCAATTGCAACGCTCCTAAAATGAAAGCAACGGGGAGGGAAGAAAGTGATATCGCCGGAAAGCATCGCGCTCTACCGGGGGCCGACGCTCAAAAGCGGCGAGCGCTTTTTGTACATCCCTCCACATACCGCACTTCGGCCCTATATTTCCAACTACACGGTCACTTTTCCGTCCCCGCAAAGCATGCCGGATGCGTATACGGTTTTGCCCTCGGCCAGCGCCACGATGGTCATCGCGGTAAGCTTAAGCGGCTTTCACAGCAGCCTGCGGGGCGTGGACACAAGAGCCTCACGGGTGGGCGATCACGCCAATAAAATGAAGCTTCTGCTGCTCATCGAGTTTATGCCGGGCGGCCTGTATCCTTTTATCCCTGTGGATCAAATGGGATTGGCGGATGCTTCCTTTACCCTTTTTGATTTGGACAAGGGCCTGCAAAAGGCCATTGAAAACGAGCTGGACAAGGCCGGCAGCATCGAAGCTCTGGTGGGGGCACTGGACCGTTTTTTCCTTGCCAGGCTTTTTCATTTTAGCGGGGATGGCCGCGTATGCGCCATGATGCGCCATATCGCCGTGCATCACGGGGCCATTAGCGCCCAGGAATTATCCCAGATGTTTTTTTACAGCGAAAAGCAGATCCGCCGCCTGTTCTTAAAGTCCGTGGGCGTAGGCCCCAAGACGTTCGCCAGGATCGTCCGGGTCAACCATGCCCTAAGGCTTTTGGAGGACAGGCCGCAAAAGGCCGCCGACTTGGCCATCCAGGCCGGTTTTTTTGATCAACCCCACCTCAATCACGATTTGAAGGAGATCTGCGGCTTAACGCCCCAGGCCTATCTTCAAAACATGTCCGTTTTTTACAATGACAGATTCAAGATATAGGGTATCATGGGTGCGTATTTACGAAAACGGGAGGCGGGCACATGCGGATGATGAGCGCGCAGGATTTTTTGGAAGTACGCGCCTGGATGTACAGGAACGCGAGGCCCCTGGAGCTTGCAAGGTGGCGGTATCACTTTGAGAATGCGGGCAGGGAAGGCGTGCTCCAGGCGCTGTCGGTCTACCAAAACCCGGATGGCGGGTTTGGCCATGCCCTGGAGGCGGACAACTGGAACCCGGATTCCTCCCCCTTCACCACCGGCACAGCCATCGAACTCTTCCGGGAGTTGGGCATTTTTGATCCCCATCACCCCATGGTGGAAAAAGCCTTTCACTATTTGGAGAGTGTTCCGTGCCTGCCCATGATGGGCTGGCCCTTCACCGTGCCCACAAACAGCGATCATCCCCACGCGCCCTGGTGGACGTATGGCGAGGAAAACAACATTCAAAACGGCTTTCACGCCTCGGGGAACCTGGCGGGGTATATCCTGCGCTGCGGCGATACAGAAAGCACCCTGTACCAAAAGGCTTTTTCAGTGGCCCAGGAGATGGTTGATAAGCTGCGCCGCGCCGGGACAACGGATGTTCACGAGATCGGCGCAAACGCCGTTTTGCTACAGGACATCCTGGCCGCCGGGCTGGAAGAGCAATTTGACGCAACGGAGCTGCGCGGGCGTCTGATGAAGATGGTTAGCCAGGCCCTCCAGCGGGATCGCGGCTCCTGGTCCGGGTATTCCATGCGCCCCTCCCATTACATCGATTCGCCCCAAAGCCTGTTCTACAAGGGCAATGAGGAGGTCACCGGCGAAGAGCTGGACAATATTCTGAATACCCGTAAAACAGGCGGCGTGTGGGATATCTACTGGAGCTGGGCGGACTATCCCGCGGAGTTTGCCATCGCGCGCCGCTGGTGGCAGGGGAACCTGGCGCTGCGCTACACGCTGCTGATGAAAAACTTCGGGCGGCTGGAAGCGGCCCTGGAGGACAGGCCTCAAGAGTATGCCCTGAAGGAATGCGTGAGCGTCTATTACACCAAGAACATGGATGAAACGGTGAAGTGGTTCAAGGATGTTTTGGGCTGGCATGGCGAAGTGATTGACAGGAACGATAAAGCCGAGGGGACGTACGGCTTTGTGTCCCAAAGCCCCAAGGAAGAAGTAGTATCCGGCGCCGCTCCGTTCTGGGGATTTCATCTATGGTACGGGGAGCCGTCGAAACAAACCGTCGCGCTCCTTCAGGTGCGGAACATCCATGCTTTGCGCGATAGGGTGAAGAAAAGCGGGTGGGAGCAAATGGGTGAACTCCAAAAGACCGGTGCCAGCTCCCAAACGTGCAATATTACGACCATTGATGGAAGCGTGCTCATGTGCTTCCAGTAGGAGGGGCGGGCACAACGGCTTGGGCGGCGCCGCCACAGGTAGCCTATACCATCCCGGACCTATGCGGTGCGAATCAACCACCCCGTCGCTGCGCGCCACCCCTCCTCTGGAGGGGAATGGAACGACGTCGCTCAACAGATAATTCCCCTCCAGAGGAGGGGTGGACCCGAAGGGGATGGGGTGGTTGAACGGCGGCGCGCCGCTTAGGAT
>JAEWAH010000059.1 GCA_023391725.1 Bacillota bacterium
GGCCTGCATGAGGCGGGGCTGATCACACCCAAGAGCGGCCAGACCATCTACCTGGCCGGGGGTTGTATACTCAGGGGGTATATCCAAGCCGGGGGCGTCCAAAACGTGCGCATCCTGGGCCGGGGAATCATCGACGGCAGCCAATATGACCGGTGGGAAGACACCATCGTGCCCATCGATTTTTCCAACAGCAGCAATATCAGCATCGAAGGCATCACCATCCTGGACCCCGCGGCCTGGACGGTGAACCTGTACCATTGCAAAGATGTGGCCATCGACGGCATCAACATTGTAGCGGCCCGTTCCAATTCCGACGGGATTACCACCCAGTCCTGTGAAAATCTTACCGCACGCAACTGCTTTGTGCGCGGCTGGGATGACAACCTGGTAGTGAAGGGCTACGACGGGAACGTGAAAAACATCCTCTTTGAAAACTGTGTGCTCTGGACAGACCTTGCCCAGTCCTGCGAGGTGGGGTACGAGACCCGGGCGGATGTGATGGAGGATATCAACTTCCGCAATATCACGGTGCTGCACAACTTCCACAAGCCTGTGATGTCCGTGCACAACAGCGACAATGCCCTCATCCAAAACGTGCGTTTTGAAAACATATTGGTGGAGGACGCGCAGATGGGCGAGGGAGATGGCGCCAGGTTCCTGATGGAATTGACCACCACCAAGTCACAATGGTCCAAGTCTCCCGCCCGGGGAAATATCCGGGGCGTGGTGTTTGACAACATCAAGGTCTTAAGAGGCAAGGAAACTTCCGTGCGGATTTTCGCCTTTAACAAGGACTACACCATCGACGATGTGCTTTTCCGCAATATGGAGATTCTGGGCAAGCGGATCACTTCCATGGATGACCTTCGCGTGAACAAGAACAAGAACATTGGGGCGAATATCCGCGTGGTAGCAGATCAAAGCCAGGTCACCACGACCTACCCCGGTTACCTGCACACCTACAAGCAAAAGCCGGCAGAGGGGGCTCCCGGTCTTGCCAGCGGCATTGCTTTTGAGGCCACTGCCAACGGCAAGACGCAATCCTACGGCGCTAACAACGTAGGGGACGGCAATTTGAATTCGTATTGGGAAGGCGCTGGGAAGAACCAGGACGAGTTGACCCTTGCCTTTAAAGAACCTGTTTCCCCCACCAGCCTTACCATATGCCTGAATCCTGCCTCCATCTGGGGAAAGCGCACGCAGATTTTTTCCATTCTTGGAAGCAGCGACGGGGAAAACTTTACCGAGCTTGTGCCCTCTGCAGATTATGTGTTCGACCCGGATACCGGAAACAGCGTAGTGATCCCGCTGCCGGGGCAAGCGCTTACAGCCATCAGATTAGCGTTCACGAAAAATTCCGGCGCGGCCGGCGCACAGGCGGCGGAGGTCATCGTCCAATAACTTCCGCTTCCTAAAAAAAGGGCCCCTTTGGAAGACGCTCCCTCCTGCGCGCTTCCAAAGGGGTTTTTACAATTGATACACGGCAGTTTTGTTGATGAGATGCGGGCTTTGCGGTATAATATATACAGAATATGGAATTAAAGGTTAACGATTCCAAATAAAACTGTAAAGTACCCAGCGACAGGTGCCGGGAAGGCTGGCAAAAAAGGAGGGGAACGATCATGACTGTTTTAAAGAAAGCGCTTTTTTTGGCTTTGGCCTGTGTCCTTCTGCTTTGGACAATGCCGGGGGCAAGCTCGGCGGCGGAGGATGATCTTGCCGGTACCTGGGAAAACAGCATCGATGCGCCCAATTGGAAGCTCATCTTCAATGCGGATGGCGCGTACTTTTCCATTTTCAGCACGGATGAGGGTCGGCACGGCATTACGGGATCCTGGTCGGCGGAGGATGGCCGCCTGCATTTTACTACGCCTGAGAACGGCATGGAAACAGCGATGGACTACCGGCTTGATGGGGATAAATTGACATTTGCGGACTTTCGGACGGGGAAGAATATCACCCTTTTCCGCATGCGTCCCATGGACCGCTCAATTCCCCCGGAGATCATAGGGAGCTGGACCGGGGAGGATTGGGGGATCAAGGTTCATGTCACCCTGGACGCAACCGGCCGGATCACCGTTATGTACGAGGCATCCGGGATGCCGGAGCTTCAGGGAACCTTCGTGGTGAAAGACGGCGCACTGGACATCGCATTTACAGATGGCAGCAGGATCATACTCAAGTACAGCTTAGCCGAGGAGAGCAGGCTGATCTTGGCTGATGAGAAAACAGGTGCCAGGCTTACCTTGGTCCGGAGCGACTTCTATAAGCCCAGCGTTTTCCCGACCCCGGGCGGCAAAATTCAATGGGATGACTGGGGATCTACCCCGGCGCCAGGCCTGTATTTGGACCCGAAAACGATTCCTGACGGCGAGGTCAAGGAGGAACCCTTCATCATTATACAAGATGGGATAGAGCCGTTTGCCACGGTCTCTCCCACGGTTCCCCCGGAGTCGAATTTCACAGAAGATTGGGGAGCCAACCCGGAGATCCTAGCCACGCTTCCCCCGGCTATTGAGAATATACCGTTTGCTACAGTCCCCCCGTCTATGGCAACGCCCAGCCCGTAACGGAAAATGTGTTGGCTTACAAATAGCAACTCCCGCCGTCTGGCGGGAGTTGCTGCTTATTCAATATTTTACGCCATCGCGGCCCATTGCACCGGGGTCTTCATATACCGCTGGTCGGATCTTAGCGCCGCGTCGGCAATGAGCATATGCCCCCGGGCGTTGGGATGCATTCCGTCCAGGCTCATGTAATCGGCCACTTCCTTGTGGGAAAGGAATGCGTCTCGCAGATCAAACACTATGCAGCCGGTTTGAAGAGCTACATCCCATACGGCATTGGCGTAGCGTTCCTGCCAGCGATAGATGCTTTGCACATCCTTGACATAGCGGAGAACAGCGTCCGCATCTAGGTTCTTGGTTACCCATTGAAAGAATCGCTGAGCGATAAGCGGCGGAGGCGTGACGAGTAACGGCTTTGCCCCAAGGGCACGCACCTGTTGAACAAATTCCGAAAGCAGCTTGCGGAACTTATCCAAGGGGACTTTCGCTTCGTGGTATGCGCAAGGATCTGCAGCTATTTGAGCCCATTCCATATCACAATCGTTCCCGCCGAACTCTATTGCCACAAGGCTTCCGGGGATGCCCTCTGCTTCCATCAGATCCCTCAGCCCTTCCGATACCGTTGCACCCATCCGGGCGTGGTTTTCCACCGGCACCCCCAACTTGGACTGCAGCTGCGTTTCGCACCGGTCCCGGGCGATGGCATACCGGCCCCGGCTCTCGTCAAACATGATTCCTTTTCCGATGGAATCTCCGAACAGGTGGATCGGCCGCAGATCCATAAGCACTTCCTGCCTTTCGTTATCTGGTATTGGATACTAGATTAAACCATAATTGAGACAATGTCAAGTGATTTTTTGGTGTGGGATTGTAGAATTTTTGCCGATATGATAGTATGTTGATATCACTTACGCGGAAAGGGATGCGTCATGCAAAACCGCAAAGAGCAAAGCACGTGCCTGGCGGCATATGTACCCCCGGCCTGGGACCAGCTTCCGGACCTGGGGCTTTATATGGACCAGGTCATCACCTTCATGGAGCGGCAGTGCCGCGCGCTGTATACTGAAAGCGGGAGCATCCTGACGCCTTCCATGATCAACAACTACGTAAAATGTGGGTTGGTCACACGGCCCGTTGGGAAAAAATATGACCGGGTCCAGCTGGCGCAGCTGATGATGGTGTGCACCTTAAAGCAGGTGGCTTCCCTGGAGGAGATGAAGCAGCTATTGACTCCGCCGCAGGGGGAAAACATACAGGGGCTGTACGCAGCCTTCTGCCGGACCCAGGCAGGCGTGTTCGAGACGCTGGCAGCCCGTTCCCCCGAAGCAACCGCCATGCAGTACGCCATCGAGGCCGCGGCGTTTCGCAGCCTGTGCGCAAAGAAGCTGGCGGCCGGGCAGGCGGGTACGCAAAGCCAGGAGGCCAAAAAAGAGAAGAGTGGCAAGCAGGCAAGCGAAGCCCAGGGATAATGGGGAAGGCCTGTGGTATATTATACCCAAAGGAGCGTTTGAATGCAAAAGAACCAGGTGGTTCAAACAAGATGCGAGCGGCTGGGCGCGCAAATGGAAGGCGTGTGCTTTCATGAGGGCATGGCATTGTTCGTGCCCTTTGCCTTGCCGGGGGAGGAAATCTTCTGCCGGGTGCAAAAGGTGGAAAAGCGCCACGCCTTTGGCAAGCTTTTAAAAGTTGACAATCCAAGCCCCGCAAGGCAGGATCCTCCCTGCCCCGTATATGGCCGGTGCGGAGGCTGCGCCGCCCAGCATATGACGTATGAAAAAACGCTGGAGTTTAAGCGCATACAGGTGGAGGATTGCTTCCGGCATATCGCGGGTTTGGATGTTACTGTCCCCCCCGTATTGGGCATGGCGGACCCCTGGCACTACCGCAACAAGATCGCCCTTCCGGTAGCCGGGGAGCCGGGCCGGGTAAAGATCGGCTTTTACGCGCCCCGGAGCCATGATATTGTAGAAATCAAAGCCTGCCCCATTTCCCGGCCCGAGCTAGATGGGGTGATTACGGCTGTTCGCGGCTGGATGGAAGATTTCCGCATCCCCCCTTATCAAGAAGAAAGCCACACGGGGCTTGTGCGCCATGTGATGGCCCGCACCTCCCGCCTAGGGGGTGTGATGGCGGTGCTGTCTGTCAATGGTCAAGCCATTCCCCATGAAAAGGAACTGCTGGCCGCGCTGCAAAAAGAGGTCCCGACTTTGGAATCCCTTTGCTTAAGTGTTCATACCGCAAAGGGCAATGTGATCCTGGGGGATAGCTACAAAGTGCTGTGGGGGCAGGAAAGGCTGACCGATATCCTGTGCGGTTTGAAGTTTTCTCTTTCGCCCCTCTCCTTTTTTCAGGTGAACCCGGAGCAGACGGAAGTTCTTTACCGCACCGCGTTGGATTTTGCCGAGCTTTCAGGCGGAGAGACCGTGGCCGACGTCTACTGTGGCGTGGGGACCATCTCCCTTTTGCTCGCTTCCAAAGCCGCCCGGGTGATCGGCCTGGAGACGGTAGAGGCGGCAGTGAGTGACGCCCGGGAAAACGCCCGGGAGAACAATATACATAACGCTGAGTTCCTGACCGGGGAAGCGGAAGTGCTATTGCCCAAGCTGGTGAAGGAAGGCTTGCGCCCCGACGTTATCGTGCTTGACCCGCCCCGCAAAGGTGTGGAACCGCAGGTGATCGAGGCTATTGCCGCAGCTTCTCCCCGCCGGGTGGTGT
This sequence comes from Bacillota bacterium, assembly GCA_023391725.1. Taxonomy (GTDB): domain Bacteria; phylum Bacillota; class Clostridia; order Christensenellales; family Aristaeellaceae; genus JAEWAH01. Next base: position 5,283 of record JAEWAH010000059.1, read on the forward strand.
ATGTGAGCTGCAATCCGGCCACCCAGGCCCGGGATGCCGGTCTGTTTGCAAGCGCGGGATACCGCATCACCCGATGCCAGCCGGTGGACATGTTCTGCTGGACCCACGGGGTGGAAAATGTACTGGCTTTTGAGCGCGAAAAGGGATGAACACCGCCCCTTCATCCGTTAGCTGAATAGGATCATTTTGTGACGTTCCCCAGGATTGCAATTTGCCCGCCGGGCGGGTATAATGGCCCAGGAAAGCAGGGCCTGTCCCCAAACCAGTTTTAGCCATCTGGCGGGCGCTATATTCCGCCCAACTGCGTTGCCCGGCCTCGAAATAGCGCTGCTATTCCTTCGGCCTTGCTCCTTGTTGGACAAAAAAGTCGCCTCGCCATCTGCCCAAAACTGTTTCTGGTACGCGGCCCAGAACCAAATCCCATTCCACCTACGAGGAGGAACCTATGTTGAGATCCGCATTGCTTAAACGGCTGGCATGCCTTGCTTGCGTTTTTGTGCTTTTCCTGACTACACTTCCCGCCGCTTTGGCCGAAAGCGACCCGGAGGTCTCCCTCTTTGGCGATGAGGTCAAGCAGAATCTGGATGCCGAAGACCTGGCGCAATGGCAACAGTGGGAGCAGGAGGATGCCAACGCTGCCACCGATGCCGCAGGCGAGGAGCAGGCCGTCACCCTGGACGAGCTGGACGCGGAGCATGCGCAGATATTCGACCAGCTTCAGGATGGTGACACGGCAACCATCGACCCGAGCCAGCTGGAAGCCAATCCAGACCTGCCGGACAACTTTTTCAACATTCTCCTGCTGGGGGTGGACTCCCGCACCGACAACAACAAGACCGGTCTTTCGGACGTGATCATGATCCTCTCCCTGAAC
>JAEWAH010000074.1 GCA_023391725.1 Bacillota bacterium
GGATGATAGACAAAGCCCTGCGGATTTTTTTGTTTTCCATAGTTGGCACCCCTATTCTCTTTCGCTTCTCTAGGCCTGCACATTTTGCAGATGCCTTCTCGCTTTGTACAAATCGTACAAGTCCGTCGTGTGGGTCTGTGAGTCGCACTGCCTCTCTTACATTTTGTATACATATGGGAAATATATTTGGAGATATTTCCAGGTATCAGGGATTATACACAAATAGACAAGAAAGCACAAGCCCTTTTTCAAACTTCTTACCAGTTTTTTGCTCTTTTTTTACATATGTTTCCGGCATCCCGCAAAAATCTTTCTCATTCAAGCCCGCTGTGCCTCCTTCCAAGTATACGATTCACGCAATCTATACCCAAAATGAAGCAACATAAAACCGCTTCCTTTCCAAAAGAAAGCGGTTTTTTTTGCAGAAGATCAAGCTTCTATTAACAACCGCGCTTACAGTTTCTTCTTCAAATGCGGCAGGTACAAACTAAAGGCCATGCCTAAGGCAACGCCGGCTGCGCCCTGTAGCAGATTGAAGGGGATGTTGCCGACCGCGGTGCTCCAATTATAGAAGAAAGTTTCAAACAGGCAGTAGCCGCCGACCATCACGATCTCCGCTGCCAGGAATACGAGAAGATTCCTTGCATGTTTTCCGGGCCGGGCCAGCCAGGCGGCCAGCAGCCCCATCACTGCTTTGATCACAAAAGTCGCCGCAATGTATTGAGGCCATCCTGCCAGCAGATCAGAAAGGGCGGAACCCACCCCGGCGATGAGGGCGGCATAATTGCCCAGCAGCATGGCGGACAGGAAGATGACCCCGTCCCCCAAATGAATGTAGCCTACAGGCAGCGGCACCTTGAGCTGCCAGGTGGCCAGCAGCACCAGCGCCGAAAACAGGCCGCCAAGTGCAAGCTTTCTTACCCGTTCATCCCGCATGCGTGCGACCCCTTCCTAAGACCCCGCAGGGCTTATTCTTCAGAATCGCCAAGACCCTCCAATTGCTCCTCAAGGGTCTTCAAATGCGTCTGCTCTTCCTGGGCGATGGCCTCGAACATATCCCGGACGGCCGCATCCTCTACAGCGGATGCAAACTCCCGGTATACGCCCACCGCCGTCTCCTCGCTGTCCCTGGCAAACTGCACCAGGGAAAGGACGCTTTGGAGCGCGCCTTCCCGGTAGGCCTGCATCAGCCCGCCCGGGAAAAGGACCTGCGCGGCATAGGAGCTTAAAAGCAGCTGCTGCTCCAGGTCGGACATCTCCAGGGAAACACTGCCCATCCGGGAAAACCGCTTCAAATGCTCTGTTTCCTCGCCATGAAGCCTGGTGATATGGCTCTTGAGTTCCGGGTCCTTACAGATCGTCAGGCCGCGCTCATACATACGGATGGCTCGACGCTCCATTTCGCAGGCGATGAGCAGCGCTTCCCGCTCACTTTTGACCTGCAAGGGGCTGTTCCCATTGCACACGTTTTGCACAGGCGCCTCCCGTTTTCCACATCTTTATCCACATATTATGGGATTTCCCCAGGGAAATCTCCCGGTTGTCCCAAGAAACTCCCCTGGGTTTTCCACAAGCTACGCGTTTTGGCTTTCGAGATACGTATTGAGCTGGTCCACCAGTTCCTCCACATCCGCGCCATGGGCTCCGCAGGCGTCTTCCAGGCTTTCCGCCGACGCGGCAGGGCAGCCCAGGCAGTGCATGCCAAACTCCATCAGGATGCGGGCGGTTCCGCGGTTGATCTTAAGCACCTCACCGATGCTCATTTCTTTGTTTACGGCCGTGGTCATGGGCATTCCTCTTTTCTATGTTCCATCGGCCGGCATAAGCCAGCCGTCGCGTTTATCTTACCCCAAAGCATCACGAATGTCAACGCGAGGAGCACGGGAGGTAAAGCACGAAAAGGCAGGAAGGGTACTTTTAAAAAGTACCCTTCCCGTACCCATCCCTGAAAACTTCGTCAATGGAATCTATCAAAGAAGTTACCGGCCGTTGACTTATTACGAATAGAATGATAAGATGCCAGCGTCATTCCCAGTTTTTAGAAAAGGGGCACGCGGCAATGGACAAAAAAGAATTCGGCACGTTCTGCTATCTGTATCCCATTCCCTCCGTGCTGATGGGCGCGGTAGTGGACGGAAAGCCCAATTACGCAACCTACGGCAACTGCGGGATCATTTCCATGGAGCCGTGCGCCATCTATGTTTCTTCCGTCCAGAGCCATTATACCAACAAGGGTGTCCGTGAAAGCGGCGTGTTCAGCGTAAACGTCCCTTCTGCCAAGCAAGCCGTGGAAACGGACTACTGCGGGATCGTCTCCGGCAAAGATGTGGATAAATCCAGCGTCTTCCGCTCCTTTTACGGAAAAACCGGCGCGCCCATGATCGAAGAGTGCCCGGTCATCCTGGAATGCAAGCTGGTAAAGACCGTAGAGATCTTCGGCATGGACGTTTTCATCGGCGAAGTGATCAACTGCTATGTGAATAGCGAATGCCTCACAAACGACAGCCCGGACATGATGAAGATCGACCCCATCATCTATGATATCGGGAACGTATACCGGAGTTTCAGTGGCCTGAACGCGCCCTCCTTCAAAATAGGAGAGGAGTACAAGCCCGAATAAAGCCCCTACCGCAGCTTGTTACCCTTCCGACACCGTAAATCTTGGGCTTTTTACCACTACATCTACATGATAGGGATTGCGCTCGCCAATACCAAAGTGACATGTGCCATTCATGCTTTCATCCACACCGATGATCCCGGTGGGGGAAAGGTCCGAAAGCCCATGGCCCAATTCCACCACCACCTGCAGTTCCTTATCCAGCCGGTCAAGCCCTTTCTTCAGCCGCCTGGCGATGTCTCCGCCGGTGATCTCCCTGACAAGGCCGTTTTCCACACGGATGACCACTTTTTCATCCACCAGCCCCAGTGGATCGATAAGATCCGCATAGAACCGAAGCTCCCCTACGGTGATATCGGCCACGATCACCCCATGGACGGAATGGGGATCCAGCTCTTCAGTTATTTCGGCCGGGGGCAAAAAGGCGTTCCCTCCCGGACCTTGGGCATTCCAGGGCAGCAATTCCTGATATTTCACCTTCACCGCCACATCGGTCCCGCCGGGAGCGGTGACATGGACCGTCTTCCCGCCTAAGAAAGCGCTGCACGTTTGAATGATGTTTTCCACCTTGCAAAAATCGGTATTCAAGCCCGTCAAAAGCGAAGCCTCCGGAATATCCAGGCGAATGAAGATATACTTGCACGCAAGCCCTGCGGGCTTTGAAAAAGGCGAAAATGTCTCCCGGTATCCTTTCTTCATGAAGCCGTCCATGGTCAAAAGAACAATCAGAAGATCGTCTTGCGAGAGATGCCTTGCCTTGCTCCAATAGTCATTTGTGGAAATATCGAGGATCTCAATGTTAGAGACGAGATCTTTATTGTCCTGCCCTATTTTTTCCGCAAGGGACATCCTTTCCGGCTCCGCCAGGAAGAGGATTTGAGCCTCTTTGTTCAGGTTAGCCCAAACAGTAGAAATAGTGCCAAAATCCATACCCTTATCCCCTTTATCTACATCCCCATGCTCTCGTATTTGCGTATCCCCTTGTAAAACACAGCCCTTGCAAATAGAAAATACAGCCCGCTTACCGCCACCGTCAAAAGCACATACAAAAACATATGCTCGCCCCGGAGCGCCAGGCAAGGTACGTACCCGATAAAGGCATACGGGATGACCCCGAACAGCACCGCCTGCATCCACACGGGGTACACACTCACCGGGTATTTGGCGTATTCGCCAATGCTGTATAAGGTATAGGGGATGTTCATCTGCCCCCCGGATTTAAGCCAAAATATAAAGCTTTCGCCAATGAGATAGCTGGAGATGCGCACCGCCGTTCCACACACAATGAACAGCGCGCACAAAAGCAGCGCCGGGACCGTCAAAAGGTTCAAAGAAGCCAGTGCCATGAACAGGCTCAAAAAGCCGATGGCCAGCACCCCCACGCCCTGCAGCCCCACCTCATGGGAGATCATCTGGAAAAACGGCGATACTGGGCGGCAGAGCATCACATCCAGTTCCCCGTTGAACACCAGTCGCGTGATGTACCAGATACCGTCGAAAAAGATATTGCTCATGCCCTCGGTAATAAACATAAAGGACATGATCAAGTAAACCTGCCCTTCGGTGAATCCCGCAATTTGCGGCACGTTTCTGTACAGCACAAAGGCCACGCCCAAAAGCAGCCCGCGCATCAAAAACCCCGATACCGCCATCATCCAGAAATTGAAGCGTTATTCCATGGCGGTTTTCAAATATTGCGCCTTGATGGTCCAATACATTTTCAGCATGTTCAGCCCCCCGCAAAGGAAACGGTCCTGCGCACCTTTTCATACAGCGATCGATGGATGAGATAGAATATCCCCGCCCAAACAAGCTGCAATAGAAGGGTCAGTCCTACCGGAAGAAGCAGCGGCTGGCCCAAAAACAGCGCTGCCGGCGTCTGCACCATCAAGGGGAATGGAGTGATCCAGGCAATGGTCTTCAGCCACTGCGGGAACAAGGCCACCGGGATCAGCGCGCCGGAAAAGAACTCCATCAGCGCCGACCTAAACCAGGAAAGTCCCAGGTGGCTGGTGGTAAAAAAGCACAAAAGGCTAAAGCACCCCACCATCATCATCCGAAGGATCAGCCCCAGCACAAGGCTTAATAAGGCTGCGGGCAGCATTTTAGCATCCGGCATGGCGATTCCTTTTGAAAACAGCAAAAACGCCGCCACCGTTACAACGCCGTTCACCAGCGCCTGGGGAAGGATGTACCCCGTCATATCCGCCAGGGACTGGCTCAAAAAAGGTACAGGCTTTAAGCACCTGGACACCACCTGTCCCGAGCGAATCTCGCGGGAAAGCATATTCTCGGTGGACCAGGTGAGCAGGTTATTGATAAAGAAGGAAATCAAAATGTAGGCATACATATCCCTGGCCTCAAACCCGCCGATGGCCGCGCCGCCGCCGGATGCGTACAGGCTGCGCCAGAGCATGAACTGCCCGCCCAACAGGATCAGCGGCGTCACCATGGCAAAGAAGAACGAGGCCCGGTAAAACAGCGAGCTCTGCATGGTCATGGACACGAGCTTTGCAAAGGTCTTCATTGCTTTGCCCCCGCGGCGAAGATTTGGGATACCACCTGGTCGATGCCCGGCTCGTTCACCGTGATATCCTTGATGTCGCAGCACCGGGATACGATGTCCAGCATCTCCCTTGCGGTATAGTCCGCCGTATCAAAGCTGATGCGGGTGGTAAGCCCTTCCTCCGCCACCTGGGCCTTGGGGATGAGCGGTTCAATCTCCTCGCTGAAGGGCCCCTCCACCGTGATGATACGGCCGGAAGCGTACCTGCGCTTGAGGTCTTGGAGCGCCCCCTGGTAATGCACCTTGCCTTTGGACAGCACCAATGCGTTGTCACTGATCTGCTCGATATCATTCAAATCGTGGCTGGTCAAAAGCACTGATACGCCGTTTTCCCTGTTCATCTTTCTAATGAATTTGCGGATGGCGAACTTTACGTTAATGTCCAGGCCGATGGTGGGCTCATCCAGATACAGAAGCTTTGGGCCGTGCAGGAAGATCATCCCGATATCCGCCTTCATGCGCTGGCCCAGGGACAGCCGCCGGGCCGGGGACGACAATATTGGTGTGAGGTCCAAAAGCTCGGTGACCATGCGCATGTTCTTTTCAAACAGGCCCCCGTCCAGCTTGTAAAGCACCTTCACCGCGTTGTAGCTTTCGATAACAGGGATGTCCCACCAGAGATTCGTCTTCTGGCCGAAGATGACGCCGATTTTTCTTAAATAGTCCGCATGGTGTTCCATGGGGGAGCCACCATATACCGTGACCTCTCCCGAAGTAGGCGTTAAAATGCCCACCAGCATCTTGATGAGCGTGGACTTGCCCGCCCCGTTTTCCCCAATGCAGGCCAGGGATTCGCCCTCCTCCATGGTGAAGGACGCGTGATCCACCGCGACCTTCTCCGTCCATTCCGTTTTGTAAAGGCTTTTTAAAGCCCCCTTCAGCCCCGGCTGCTTTACGTTCTGCCTGTATACTTTGGTCAATTTCCTTGCGTCGATCAGCGGCATAAGCTCCCGCCTTTCCAGCATTTTCATCTATTGTACCGTATATCGCATGGAATGTATAGGAAAAACGCCGTCATGATCGACGGCGTTGACTGTATCAACAAGCTCATTTCCTTGCCTTCCCGTATAGGGAAGATTCCGGAGCTTCGAGCCGCCTGTGGCGGAGGAAGCTTGCGAAACAAGCGATGGGAGCGGTAGCGAACCAGCGCAACGATTGAGCAAGCCGGGGGCGCGTAGCGCCGGATGAGGTGTCGACTCAAGTTCCAAGGAACGCTCGTTATCTCCCCTTTTTACTCTACATGCCTTAAAATAAACTCCCACAGCACCTCTTTTTCGCAATAGCAATGCCCACCGGTTTCGAAGCGGACATACGTCACATCCTTGCCAAGGCTTTTCAATTTTTTCACAAATGTGTCCACCGGCTCAATAGGAGCCCGATTGTCATCTTGGGTATGAAAAATAAGCATCGGCGTGTTGATCTCCTCCGCCCAATAGATAGCGGACCGCTTTTCGTATTCCAAAGGCACTTCCTCCGGCGTTCCTCCCACCCGGTAGCGCAACATCTTTTCCATGCTCTGGTCGCGTATCTCATAGGCGGCTTTCAGGTCCGGCACGCTCCCTGTCACCGCCGCCGCACAAATGCTTCCATCTATCCGCAGCACTTCATACACCATGATGCTTCCACGGCTTTCCCCAAATAAGGCGATATGCCCACCGTCTAAAAATGCGCAGCGTCGGGCAAAATCAATCAGCGACAGCACATCCTCAATGTCCGCGCCGCCAAACTCATCCTTACCGCTCCCCAATATGGTCTCACGGTATTGGCTGGCAAAGATAATGACGCCATTCCGGGCCAACCCTGAAGCATAGGGCGGCTCCAACATACCCGTGTTGGCATTGCCGCCTCGGCAATAAATCAGCACCGGATAGGGCTTTTTTGCCTGTAGGTAGTCCTTTGGCGCGGCAATATATCCGACCACCTTATACCCGCCGCTGAGATATTCGATCCTCCAAGTGTATACGTTGGCGTCAATTGCCCCATCCTCGGCGGAAATGGGCTCCACAGAAAGTAAGTTATCAAGAAGGATCAAATCCTCCACACATGCAATGGAGGACGCTTCCGAGGCATTTTTTACATTTTCCGAAGATGCCTCGAAAGCGCCTATTATGCAGGCAGCCGCACATAAAGCCAGCGCAAATAGAAGCTTCCCTCCGCCAGGCCTTTTTGTCATCTGCACCGCCTCCTTGCTTTTTTGAACGGGTTTGTTCTCACCATTTTACTCCATATGTAGAAGGAGCCCCCTGCCTTTGGCAAGGGGCGATGCCTATAGGTGTGTTCTTCTTTTTGTCTGTCTCACCTTTTCGGGATGATCTCCAGCCAATACCCGTCGGGATCGGCGATGAAATAAATGCCCATACCCTTGTTTTCAAAGCAGATGCATCCCATCTTCTCATGCAGCGCGTGGGCGGCTTCATAGTCTTCCGTCACAAAGGCCAGGTGGAATTCCGCCTCGCCCAGGTCATAAGGCGCGGGATGATCCTTCAGCCAGGTCAGCTCCAACTGGAAAAGCCCCGCCTCGTCGGTCATGAACACCAATTTAAAGGACCCGTCGGCCGCAGGCTTTTCCTTTACCACATGAAGCCCCAGAGCTTCCTCATAAAAGCGGACGCTCTTTGGAAGATCCACCACGTTAAAGTTTTGATGCGCGAACCGGAAGGCCATGTGCGCTTCCTCCTTATGCTTGCTTTACTTATCGTCCAGAGAAACGGGCAGGTCCGTATCCGCAAAGGGATCGTTTTCATTGTAGGCTTCCAGCGTCACCTGCGGGGCGGGCGTCCTTCCACCGCCGAACACCGGAAGCTCTTCCTTAGCCGCCTCCGCCAAAATCTCTTCCTTTTTCGCCTCTGGCGGCTCCACGATGCGCAGGTAGATGGCCGCATCGTCAAAGGTAACTTGGGCGCGCTCCCCGGGCTTGGTCATGGCCACCACCTCGGTCAGCTTGTTCCTGGCCCGGCGGGCAAAATCCACCGCCACCTCGCTGCGGCCCTGCCAGTGCATGGGCAGGAACAGCCTGGGCTTCACTGAGAGGATGAAATAGTTGGCCCCGGCGTCAAACATCGCGCCCATCCTGGGATCCACCGGGAACATGCACAGATCGATGCGTTGTCCGATGATGGGCTTCACCGCCTCCTCAAAGGCCTTTTCCGCCATCTCAATTTCCTTAAGCGTGCTCTCCTCCCGCCAGTGCCACAGGTTCAGGTCGCCCGCATGGAAGATCCGCAAGCCAAAAGCGT
>JAEWAH010000115.1 GCA_023391725.1 Bacillota bacterium
GGTTGATGATGATATAGTCGATGGCGGCAAGGTCGATCTCTTGCCTGAGCCGGGCGACGAATTCCTTGTCAAAGGGCTGCCAGACGGTATCAATCAGCGCCGTTTTCTGGTCTCGCACAAGATACGCGTTGTAGGAGGAACCCTTCCAAGTGGAATACTCCTGGCCGTGGAACTTTTTGAGTTCCCAATCCACCTTGCCGACCCAGGTGACTTTGCTTGTTAAGACTTTGCCCATTGTCCCGCCTCCTTCGTATTCATCATGCCCGTATTATAGCAGAAAAACAGGAGGATGTAAGTTGTTTTTACAACAGAGAGGGCTGGGCAGCGCCGTTCCATTCCCCTCCAGAGAGCGAAGCCTGGAGCAATGGAACAACCAAAGGGCGAACGAAGTGAGCCTGAACCAGTGGAGCGCAGCGGAACTGCGGAACACCGACCTAGCGTAGCGACGGACGGTGCGAAGGGTGACATTGCGGAACACCAAACAAGCGAAGCGCAGTACGGCGCGAAGGCAGAGGAGGGGTGGTGCGTAGCGCCGGGGTGGTTGCCTGTGACGCGGGAATCCCCTAGCGTACACCCGCCCATCCTTTTCATTTATTATGAACTTTTCTGGAGGGGTCCTGGGAGGCCTTTTCAAAGGAATCTCGCCGGCATCTCCCCGTTCCCTCCCCAAAACCCATCAGCCGCAGACGAAACCTCGCCTGCGGCTGATGAAAGTTAGGAACAATGGTCATACGCCGCGATCAACTTATCCCGTGATCGTGGTCTCTTTCCCAGCACGGTTCCGCCGGGAGCTTGTGAAGAACGTCCTGACGCTGCTATTTTTGGACAGCACGTCAATGGCCACGGCCACCAGCAGCACCAGGCCCTTTGTCACCTGCTGCATGAACTGGTCAACGCCGGTAATGGACATACCTAGGTTCAATATCCCCATGATCAGCGCGCCAATGAGCGCCCCAGGGACAGTGCCAATCCCGCCGTAAGCGGAGGCGCCGCCGATAAAGCAAGCGGCGATGGCGTCCATCTCAAATCCCTGTCCGGCCAAGGGGAACGCGGAAGTGAAGCGGGCCAGGCAGACTAGCCCGGCCACCCCGGCCAGAAAGCCCATGTTGGTGTAGGCCAGGAACATTAGCCTTTTGGTGTTCACGCCGGAAAGCCAAGCAGCCTTTTGATTGCCGCCCAATGCGTACAGGTGCCGCCCAATCACCATATTGCCGGTGATGTAGGTATAGCAAGCCACTACGATGCCCACCGTGATCAGCACCGTGGGGAAACCGCGATGCCGAGCCACGGTGTAAAAGAGCCAGAGAAGCACCGCGCTTATCACCACGATCTTGATGGCCAGCGCCAGGGGATGATCCGCCTCGTATCCCTTTTTTCTTCGGTTAATATTCTTGATGACCTGCCATGCACTGTAGGCGCCGGCCGCAAGAACGCCCGCTAGCACGCAGGTGACATTCACCTGGTTTCCCAAGAGGACCGTCCCGCCAAAAAAGTCAGGGATGTAGCCGTTGAACAACTGCAAAAAGCTGCTGGGGAAATTGCTGATGGTAAGCCCCCCCAGGAACATCCCAGTGATCCCACGGAAGAGGAGCATGCCCCCCAGGGTGACGATGAAAGGCGGGATGCCCACATAGGCGATGCAAAATCCCTGAAAGGCGCCGATGAGGATCCCTACCAAAAGAGCTGCCGGGACCACAATGGCAGGGTCTACCTTCCAGGCTGTCATGGCGGTAGCCGCGCTGGCCATCACCATGCCCACCACAGCGCCCACCGAGAGGTCGATGTTGCCGCCGGTTAAGATGCACATGAGCATGCCCACCGCCAGGATCACCACATAGGCATTTTGGAAGATGATATTGGAGACGTTCATGGGGTACAGCAGCGCGCCTTTTGACAGGATGGTAAAGACGAGCATGATGGTCACCAGCGCGATGAGCATGGTGTACTGCCTGATGCCGCCTTTAAACAGTTTCTTTGCGATGTTGCTCATGCCACCGTTTCCCCCTTGCTTGCCTTCATGATATGCCCCATGATGACCTCCTGGGATGCTTCCTCAATGGGAAGCTCGGCAATCAGCTTCCCTCCGTTCATTACATAGACCCGGTCGCACATTCCTAGGATCTCGGGGAGTTCCGAGGAGATCAGCAGAATGGATTTTCCCTGGGCCGCCAAGGAGTTGATAATCTGATAGATCTCATACTTGGCGCCCACGTCCACGCCCCGGGTGGGCTCATCCAGCAGCAGAATGTCGGGCTGGGCGAAGATCCACTTGCCCACCAGCACCTTTTGCTGGTTGCCGCCGGATAGGTTGTTCACCAGCTGCTCCACCGTGGGGGCCTTGACCCCCAGCCGGGCGCGCAATTTCTCGGCCTCGCTTGTCTCCCGATCCTTGTCCAGCACGCCGTGTTTGCTTACGAATTCAATCCGGGACAGGGTCAGGTTATGCTTGATGCTATTGCTGAGCACCAGCCCGTTTTGCTTGCGGTCTTCGGTAATATACGCAAACCCTGCCTTTATGGCCCGGGGGATGCCGGAGAGCTCCAACTCCTGCCCGTCCTTTTTGAGCCGTCCCTCGACTCTGGAACCGTAGGAGTGGCCGAAGATGGACATGGCCAGCTCTGTGCGCCCCGCACCGATGAGCCCGGCCACCCCCACCACCTCGCCCCGGCGCAATGTCATGGATACGTTGTCCACCACCTTACGGGCGGGGTATTGGGCGTGGTACACCGTCCAATTGCGAACTTCCAAAGCCACAGGTCCGATGTTGCGTTCCCTGGGCGGGTAGCGGTTGGTCATCTCCCTGCCCACCATGCCCCGTATGATCCGGGCCTCGTTCCACTCGTCCACGCCACGGGTCAGCGTCTCGATGGAGCGGCCGTCTCTTAATATGGTGATCCTGTCGGCGCAGTAGGATAGTTCCCCCAGCTTGTGGGAAATAAGTATGGAGGTGATCCCTTTTTCTTTCTTGAAATAGACCAGAAGGTCCAAAAGCTTCTGGGCGTCATTCTCGTTCAGCGACGAAGTGGGTTCATCCAGGATCAGCAGCTTTACGTTCTTGGCCAATGCCTTGGCAATCTCCAGGAGCTGCTGCTTACCCATGCCGATATCGCGCACCAGGGTGCGGGGGTTATCGTGGAGCCCCACCATGCCCATATACTCCTCGGCACGCTGATACGTCCTGTCCCAGTTGATCACGCCATCTTTCCCCTGCTCGTTGCCCAGAAACATGTTTTCACCAATGGATAGATAGGGGACAAGCGCCAGCTCCTGATGGATGATGGCGATCCCCTTGGCCTCGCTGTCTTTGATACTATGGAAGCGGCAGGCCTCGCCCCGGAGGATCACATCACCCTCGTAGGAGCCGTAGGGATGGACGCCGCTCAAAATGTTCATCAGGGTGGATTTTCCCGCGCCGTTTTCTCCGCAGATGGCGTGGATCTCCCCCTCGGTAACGTCGATATTTACATGGTCCAGGGCGCGTACGCCTGGAAAAAGCTTTGTGATGTCCAGCATTTGAAGCAGGCAGCCGTTCAAATCCATCACTCCAGATAATGCGATAAAAATTTGGAAAGGAGAGACGGACGACACGTGTCCGTCTCTCCGGCAACTTTGCCCGGTCGCATGGGGTAGGGTTTACTTCAGCTGATCCTCAGTGTAGTAGCCGCTGTCAATGAGCAGCTCCTTGTAGTTGTTGATGTCGGCAAACTTAGGATCGCACTGGTAGGTAGGCACCACTTTCACGCCGTTGTTGTAGGTGGTGGTGTCGTTGACCTGGGGCTCCTTGCCCGCCAGGATATCCAGGGCCATCTGCACAGCCTGGGCAGCCAGGTCGCGGGTGTCCTTGAACACGGACATGGACTGCTTGCCAGCGATCATGTTCTTGGTGTTGGCGATGTCGCAGTCCTGGCCGGTGATGAAGGGCCAGTTTTCCAAGGTGTAGCCAGCGCCTTCAAGGGCGGTCTCCACGCCAAAGGCCGTGGAGTCGTTGGAGCAGACCACGGCGTCCAGCTTGGTCCCGCCGGCATAGAAGGAAGCCAGGATGCCCTCGAAGCGGGCCTGGGCCACGTCGCTCTTCCAGGTGGGGGTGGCGACCTGGGCGAACTCGGTCTGGCCGCTGGGAATGACCAGCTTGCCGCTGTCGATGTAGGGTTTGAGCACATCAAAGGCGCCGTTGAAGAAGAAGCCGGCGTTATTGTCGCCGGGGTCGCCCGCGGTGAACTCGATGTTGTAGGGGCCCTTGCCGTCCTTGAGGCCCAGCACATTCTCGATGTAGGTGCCCTGGAGGGTGCCGACCTTGTAGTTGTCGAAGGTCACGTAGTAATCGGCCGCGTCGGTGCCCAGGATCAGGCGGTCATAGCAGATTACCTTGACGCCCTGAGCCTTGGCTTCGGCCAGAACGCTCCCCAGGGAGCTGGCCTCGATGGCGGAGATGATCAGAACTTTACAGCCGCCGGCGATCATACCTTCGATCTGGGTGACCTGCGTGGCGACCGTGTCGTTGGCGAACTGAAGGTCTGCTTCAAAGCCAGCTGCCTCCAGCTTGGCCTTCAGGTTGGCGCCATCCTGGTTCCAACGCTGCAAGCTCTCGGTGGGCATGGAAACGCCGACCTTGTCGGCAGCCAGCGCGCCGCTGACGGACAGGCACAGTACCAGGGCAAGGAAAACCGCAAGTACTTTCTTCATGACTGATACTCCTTTTTATATTTTTCAGGCGCTTTTGCGCCCAAAATACGCCGCGATGAACCGCCCCGGCAGACTGCCGGGCGGGTTGGGACGGGGAGCGATTAACCCTTTTGTTCGTTGATAGCTTCGCTTTATGGGACCTAAGTGAAATTAACGATTCTTCTCTTGGTACTATAGTGTAGAACACTTCTCCAATATTGTCAATATTAACCTTTGTTGGGTATTATGTCTAATTATGTTGTATTTTGTCGAATATGGAATAGCAAGCAAAGAGCCTCACGTTACGGCTCCTTTCGAAAGGTTCCGAAGCTGAGAGCCGCCCAAATGAACAGCCCCTTCCGCTTCATTTACGAATCGGAAGGGGCTGTTTCTTTGTTATCGTCCCCCAGCATGGGGATTGCAAAGGGGCTTTGTCTCTTTGCCGGGGTCCAGGGGCAGAGCCCCTGTTCACCCCAGCTTCACCACATCAGGATCAATATCCAGCGTGGCAAAGTAATCCTTTGCGGTCTCAGCGCGGCGGATCAATTGGAAGGAACCGTCCTCCTTATAAAGGACCTCGGCGCTGCGCAGCTTGCCGTTATAGTTGTAGCCCATGGAGAAACCATGTGCCCCGGTATCGTGGATCACCACGGTATCGCCCATGTCGATCCAGGGCAGCGGCCGGTGGATGGCGAACTTGTCGTTGTTCTCGCACAGGGAGCCGGTGATGTCATACACATATTCTTCCGGCAGATCGCGCTTGCCCGCCACGTGGATGTGGTGGTACGCGCCGTACATGGCCGGGCGCATGAGGTTGGCGGCGCAGGCGTCCAGGCCGATATAGTGGCGGTAGGTATCCTTGCGGCTGGTGGCGGTGGTGACGAGCCATCCGTAAGGCCCGGTCATATGGCGGCCAAGCTCGGTCTTGATGGCTACGTCCCGAATATTCAAGGGGCCAAACACTTCCTCATAGGCCTTTTTCACGCCCTGGCCGATGGCGTCAACGTTCGGCCCGGCCTCGCCCGGCCGGTAGGGGATGCCTACGCCGCCGGAGAGGTTCACAAACGCCAGTTTCAGCCCCGTCTCCTGATGAAGCTCCGCCGCGACCTGGAAAAGCAGCCTTGCCAGGCCCGGATAATAGCTGTTGTCTGTGGTGTTGCTGGACAGGAAGGCATGGATGCCAAAGGACTTGGCGCCCAGTTCCTTAAGCTTTTTGAGTCCCTCGGTCATCTGCGCCCGGGTAAAGCCGTACTTGGCCTCGCCGGGGTTGCCCATGATGGTGTTGCCGATGGCGAAATCCCCGCCGGGGTTATATCGGCAGCAGATGCATTCCGGGATGCCGCCGTGCTCCTTTAAAACGTCGATATGGGTGATATCGTCCAGATTGACAAAGGCATTCAGCTCCCGGGCATAATCAAACTCCTCCGGGGGCATGGCGTTGGCGCTGAACATGATCTCCCCGCCGGAGAAGCCCAGGGCCTTGGCCAGCATCAATTCCGTCATGGAGGAGCAGTCCAGACCGCAGCCTTCTTCCTTGAGAATGCGCAGGATGGCGGGGTTGGGCAGCGCCTTGACGGCAAAATACTCTTTGAAATCCGGGCACCAGGAAAAGGCTTTGTTCAGCGCCCGCGCTGTTTGGCGGATGCCCTTTTCGTCGTAAAGATGAAAAGGCGTGGGAAATTCCTTGGCCGCGCGTAAGAACACGTCGTCCGATAAAGAAAAATTCGGCATGTGAAGCTGCTCCTTCCTAAGTAACGGAAAATCTTATTCCCACTCAATGGAGGCCGGAGGCTTGGTGGTCACGTCCAGTACCACACGGTTCACATTAGGCACTTCATTTACAATGCGTGCGCTGATGCGCGCAATTACGTCATAGGGGATGCGCGCCCAGTCCGCGGTCATGAAGTCGTCCGTGGTCACAGCCCGAAGGGCCAAAGTATAGTCGTACGTACGCTCGTCGCCCATGACGCCCACTGAGCGCACGCCGGTCAGCACGGTAAAGTATTGGTGAATATCCCGGTTGAGCCCCGCGTTTTGGATCTCCTCGCGCAAGATCGCGTCGCTTTCCCGTACGATATGCACCGTTTCGGGCGTCACCTCTCCCATCACACGAATAGCCAGGCCAGGCCCAGGGAAGGGCTGGCGCCAAACAAGATCACCGGGCAACCCCAGCGTCACGCCCAGCTTGCGGACCTCGTCCTTAAAGAGCATGCGCAGCGGCTCCACCAGGCTGGTAAAGCCAAGTTCCGCCGGCAGCCCGCCCACGTTATGATGGCTCTTGATCACAGCGCTGCCCTTGACGCTTCCGCTTTCGATCACATCGGGATAGATGGTGCCCTGGGCAAAATGATTAAGCTTGCCCAGCTTGCGCGCCTCGCCCTTAAAGACCTCCAGGAAGGCAGCGCCGATTCGCTTTCGCTTTTCCTCCGGATTGATAATGCCTTTCAAATCCCCAAAGAACCGCGCACTGGCGTCCACATGCACGAGATGCACCGGGAAAGTCTTGCTGAATACTTCCACTACTTGCTCAGCTTCGCCCTTGCGCAAAAAGCCGTGGTCCACAAACACGCAGGTGAGCCTGTCCCCAATGGCTTCATACAAAAGCGCAGCGGCCACCGAGGAATCCACCCCGCCGGACAGGCCCAGAAGCACCGTGCCGTGTTCGCCCACCTGGTCGCGGATGCGGCGCACAGCCATTTGGGCATAGGCCTCCATGCTCCAGTCACCCACGCAGCCGCAGATATCCTTCAAAAAGTTCTTGAGGATCACGGCGCCTTCTTGCGTGTGCGTGACCTCTGGATGGAACTGGACGCCGAAAAGCCGCTTTTGAGTATTTTCCATGGCGGCGATGGGGCAGTTGTCGCTGTGCGCGGTGGCGATGAAACCTACCGGCATCTTCGATACCTGATACGTGTGGCTCAGCCAGCAGGAGGAAGCCGGGGAGGCGTTTGCAAACAGTCCGTCCCGCTTATCCATGGTCACCTGGGTGCGGCCGTACTCCCTTTGATCGGGCCGCGTGACCTGGCCGTCCAACAGCACAGCCATCAGCTGCATGCCGTAGCAGATGCCCAGCACCGGAACGCCAAGTTCAAAGATCCCCTTGTCGCAGCTGGGCGCATCCTCATCCAGAACGCTTGCGGGACCGCCGCTTAAAATAATACCCACCGGGTTCAGATCCTTAATCTGCCGGAGGGTCGCAGTATAGGGCACCACCTCGGAATATACGTTATTCTCCCGTACTCGCCGGGCGATAAGCTGTGTGTACTGGCCGCCAAAGTCCAGGATCACCACGCATTGGGTTAAAAGCATGTGGGTTATCCTCCCTGATTTTAAAGCCACAGCCGGCATTTTGTCCCGGCCTTGTGGACTTTCCTATTTTGCCACAAAACATCAACTCCTGCAAGGCCTGCGGCGAAAAATGCAAAATGAGTTCTGTCAAACGGCGCGGGGATAGACGATATGGTGTAATAACGAAGCATAAAGGGAGGGCAGGGATATGATATACAGCTTTCAGATAGAATAAAGGGCAGCCGGAACAACTGCCTGCGCCCCCTTCCCATCTCTTGCCACTGGCGTTATAATGGAAGCGGTGTCCGGCATAAGGCCATCGCCGCAGGCGGCATATCGGCATTGGGACTCCCAAAGAGAAGGCTCTCAAAGGTGCATATGCCGCTCAAAAATCCCAGCTGCTTAAGGAGGTTTTCATTATGACTGACAACTGCACTTCAAATTGCAGTTCCTGCGGGGTGGACTGCCCCTCCCGGAAAAAGCCCAAAGCGTCCTTTCAGGAAAAGCCTCACGACCTGAGCCACGTCAAAAAGGTCATCGGCGTGGTGAGCGGCAAGGGCGGTGTGGGCAAGTCCATGGTCACCTCGCTCCTGGCGGTAACGCTCAAACGCCGTGGCTTTAAGACCGCCATCCTGGATGCTGACGTCACCGGCCCTTCCATCCCCCGGGCGTTCGGGCTCACGGACAAGGCCACCGGCAGCGACGCCGGG
>JAEWAH010000234.1 GCA_023391725.1 Bacillota bacterium
CCGTGCTGCGCTTCGTGGAGGAGGCGGCCCAAGACCCCAATGTGCTGGCCATCAAGCAGACGCTCTACCGCGTTAGCGGCCATTCGCCCATTGTGGCGGCTTTGGCCCGGGCGGCCCTTGCTGGCAAGCAGGTGACGGCGCTTCTGGAAGTCAAAGCCCGCTTTGATGAAGAGAACAACATCCAGTGGGGCAAGCATCTGGAAAAGGCCGGCTGTCATGTCTCCTATGGCCTGCCAAAGCTCAAGACACACTCGAAGATTTTGCTGGTGGTCCGCAGGGAAGAGGGCGGCCTTCGCCGCTATGTGCATCTTGGCACCGGCAACTACAACGATGTTACGGCCCGGCTGTATACCGATATGGGCATCTTCACGGCAGACAGCGACCTGGGGGAGGATTCCGGGCGGTTTTTCAACCTGGTGACGGGCTATTCCGAAACACCTCCTATGCATGCGCTTTCTTGCGCGCCCAGTATGCTTAGGCCCGAATTCCTGCGGCTCATCCGCAGGGAGCGTGACAACGCGAAAAAGGGCCTGCCCGCCCGCATCGACGCCAAAATGAACTCCCTGGTAGACCCTGTGATCATTGCGGCGCTGTATGAAGCCAGCTGCGAGGGGGTCACCATCGATCTCACAGTCCGGGGCATCTGCTGCCTGCGCCCCAAAGTGGAGCGTGTCAGCGAGAACATTACCGTCAGGTCTATCGTGGGCAGGTTCCTGGAGCACGCGCGCATCTTCCGCTTTGAAAACGGGGGAGACCCGGAACTCTTCCTGTCCTCCGCCGACTGGATGCCCAGGAATCTTGACAGAAGGATCGAATTGATGTTCCCGGTCAGGGATGAAAAGATTCAAAAAAAGGTGCTTAACGTGATGGCGCTGCAGCAGCGGGATACCGCCAAAGCCTGGCGCATGCGGCCCGACGGTATCTACGAGCGCATCCGCCCAGAGGAGGGGGAAGAACCCTTCAACAGCCAGGAAGCGCTGATCTTAGGGATGGAGGCCGGGACAGAAACAGGGGAAGAAGCAACATCTTTTTTTCCATCGCATACATAAGGTAGCAAACAACCAACCATAAGGAGGAGGAGCGGGTTGCCGCCCCTATATACGCCATGTTTGAGCAGTGGAAAAAAGATATCGACGCAGTCTTATCCCGGGACCCGGCGGCCAAGAGCCGCCTGGAAGTGCTTTTGTGCTATCCGGGCCTTCGGGCGATCCGCGCCCACCGCAGGGCCCACAAGCATTATTTGAAGGGGCATATGCTCCGGGCCCGGCTCATCAGCCAGCGCGCCAGGAAAAGGACGGGGATTGAGATCCATCCCGGCGCCACGATCGGTGAAGGCCTGTTCATTGATCACGGGGACGGGGTAGTCGTGGGCGAGACCGCGGTGATCGGCGACAATGTGACCATGTACCAGGGCGTCACCCTGGGCGGCACCGGCAAGGAAACGGGCAAGCGCCACCCCAATATCGGCAATGGCGTGACCATCGGCGCGGGAGCCAAGATCCTGGGCCCCATCACCATCGGCGATAACAGCAAGGTGGGCG
Source organism: Bacillota bacterium (assembly GCA_023391725.1). Taxonomy (GTDB): domain Bacteria; phylum Bacillota; class Clostridia; order Christensenellales; family Aristaeellaceae; genus JAEWAH01. The sequence continues at coordinate 1,542 of JAEWAH010000234.1, forward strand.
CCGGGGCCATCGTGCTAAAGGACGTGCCGCCCAACTGTACCGTGGTGGGAAACCCTGGCCGGGTGGTCAAGCGCAAGGAGCCGTTGAAGCTGGGCGAGCTGGACCTGGACCAGATCAACCTGCCCGACCCTGTCAAGGAGCGGATGGACGTGCTGCTTACCCGTCTGGCCCATCTGGAACGATGTTTGAGCGAGCATGCCAAGACCCTGGGCTGCGACGTATGCGAGGCCCGGGGCTCCACGGAATGCCCCGTGCAGGACGCGAAAGATAACGGCGAAAATGGGGAAGCGGAACCATAATGGTTCCTATGATGCAAGGAGGAGCTTATGCAGATTTACAATAGCAGGACACGCCAAAAGGAGCCCTTCATTCCTCTTCATGAGGGAAAGGTGGGCATCTATGCCTGCGGCCCTACGGTATACAACTATTTTCATATCGGCAACGCCAGGCCGTTCATCCTTTTTGATGTGTTCAGGCGCTACCTGGAGCACAGGGGCTATGAAGTGACCTTCGTGCAGAACTTCACCGATATCGATGACAGGATGATCCAAAAAGCCAACGAGGAGGGCACGACCGTCGCGGATGTGGCCCAAAGGTATATTGCCGCCTATTTTGAGGACGCCAAGGCCTTGGGCATCCGCCCGGCCACGGTGCACCCCAGGGCCACGGAGCATATCCCCCAAATCATCGCCCTGATCGAAAAGCTGGTGGAAAAGGGCTTTGCCTATGCGGTGAATGGGGACGTATACTATCGGGTCAAAGCCTTCCCCAGCTATGGATGCTTGTGCGGCCAGAATCTTGACGATCTGGAAGCCGGGGCCTCTCAGCGGCTGGATGTGGAAACGGACAAAGAAGACCCCATGGACTTTGCTCTCTGGAAGGCGCAAAAGCCCGGGGAGCCTGCCTGGGAAAGCCCCTGGGGCATGGGCCGGCCCGGCTGGCACATCGAATGCTCTGCCTTGTCCATGACGTATCTGGGTAATACCTTCGACATTCATACCGGCGGGAAGGACCTGCTCTTTCCCCATCACGAAAACGAGATCGCCCAATCCGAAGGGGCAACGGGCCAGCCTTATGTGCGCTACTGGATGCACAACGGCTTCATCAATATTGACAACGAGAAGATGAGCAAGTCCCTGGGTAACTTCTTCACCGTCCGTGACATCGCCAAGGAATACGATTTGGAAGCCGTGCGCATGTTTATGCTCTCGGCCCACTACCGCAGCCCTGTGAACTTCAGCCGTGACATGATCGCCCAGGCCCACGCCTCCTTAACCAGGCTGTATACCGCCAGGGATCAGTTCGCCTTCCTGCTGCAGTCCGCCCAGGAAAAGCCGCTTAGCGATGAGGAAAAGGCTTTTGTGGAACGGGTGCAAAAAACGCAGGAACGCTTTGATCAGGCCATGGACGATGACCTGAACACCGCCGACGCCATCGGCGCGCTGTTTGAACTTGTACGGGACGGCAACGTGACGCTGAGCGCCCAAAGCGCCAAAGCCGCGGTGCAGGCTGCCCAGGATATGCTGCTTAGACTCACCGACATCCTTGGCCTTTTAATGAAGAAGGAAGACGGCCTGCCCCAAGAGGTACAGAAATTGGTGGATGACCGTGCCGCCGCCCGCAAGGCCCGTGATTGGAAAAAGAGCGACGAGCTGCGCGACGCTATCAAGGCCCTGGGCTACATACTGGAAGATACGCCCCAGGGGCAGAAAGTACGCAAGGGAGTATAACTGCTCCTGTTCTTGTAGGGGCGATCATTGATCGCCCGCCTGTAACATCGCATTCTATTACGTTTTACCACCCACCTTCGCTTCATGTCATGACTTCGGAGTGTAGCGACGAAGGATCTTGAATACTACCTCGGGCATTGCCTTGTTTGAAATTGCAAGATCCTTCGCTGGCGCTCAGGATTACAGGCGCGGGGATGGGTGCTCTTAACAAGATAAATCCATTTGAAGCAATACATAACCGGACCGCTTAACGAAGGGAGGCATGCACGTGAAACCTGCATCTTCTTTTCGTGGGGCGGCCCTTCTTCTTGTGGTGGGTTTGTTTCTGGCAACCATAGTTTGCTTTGCGATTTTTACCGGTGAACAGGTCCAGCCCGACGCCTATCGATCCCAAGGAAGCGCCCTTGTGCTGCCTGACGTCCCCTTCCCACAAGGCGATATCCCCATCAACACGGCCGACGCGCAAGTGCTGGAATCCCTACCGGGCATCGGGGAAACACTTGCCGCCCGGATTATCGCGGAGCGGGATAAGAACGGTCCATTTCACTTCCCAGAAGACCTTCTTTCCGTCAGCGGCATCGGCGAAAAAAAGCTTGCGGATATCCTGTCTCATATCCGCCTGGATGAACGGTAAAAGTGCGGAAAAAATAGTAACAAATTATAAAAGGAAAGGTCAACTCAAACATATGGAAAAAAGCGATGCCGCCCTTGCCTTTTTGCATAGGGCGGCCCTTGTTTACAGGCCCAGGGGAAACCATGAGGATATCGTATTGGAGGTCTGCTTTCCCGACCTTAACAAGAGCTTTCAGCTGGTGCTGGGCCGGGAAAGTTGTACCGTGCTCACGGAGGGGTTCCGCCCTTTTACAGCCCGGGCGGAGGCTGCCTACCCGGTTTTTGAGGAGATCCTGCGCGGCAAAAAAAGCCCGGCCTTCGCGATCCTTCGGGGCCGGGTGAAAGTCACTGGGGATTTGGTGGTCTTAAAAGATATAGAGGATTTTTTCCCCGGGCTCAAGCTGGGGGAATAGTCTTCATCAGTGATCCGGGTTCATCACAGCCCCCACCGTATCCACCTGTTCGGCGATGAGCTTGCCTATGGCTTCCGTGCCGACTTTGGGCGACCCGCCAGGGGTCAAATCCGCTGTGCGCCAACCGGCTTCCAGCACGTTGGAAACGGCCGTTTCCACGCATTCCGCCTCGTTGGCAAGGTTCAAAGAAAGGCGCAGCATCATCGCGGCGCACAAAATCATGCCGATGGGATCGGCCGTATCTTTCCCCGCTATTTCCGGCTCGGGACCGTGGGCCGGCTGATAAAGGATGGGCTTGCTATCGCCCAGGAACGCGCCGGGGAGCACCCCGCGGCCCCCCATCAGCGCGGCCGCCGCGCCGGATACGGCGGGGCCCGCCAGCGGGCCGCACAGCGCAGCACTGAACTGCGCGGGGTTACGCATCCATTCCTCGATAAAGTGGTCGGCAGAAAGATGCCTGCATGTGACGCTGGGATGATCCTTTGCGGCTTTTGACGCGGCTTGCTCAAAGAGGCGGCCGGTGGCAGGGAGCCCCGGCATATCCACGATGCAAAGGGGTTTGCGCCGCTCCCGGGCCAGGCGGAAAGCCAACCGAGTCAGCCTTTCGGCCCGAAGGGCGGTGAGCGTGAAGGTTTCGCAGGCGCCTTGATCTTCTTCCTTTTGCGCCTCATTCGGCATCAGGGCCGGCAGCGCGTCGCTTATCAGCAAAAGGTTCGCCCCCGTAGCCAGGCTGGGTCTTAAGGGCGATATCGCGGCCAGGGCGGCGGGAAGGCTTACAAAGCGAAGCCCGGCATAAATCTCCAGCTCCTCCATAAGCAATTGCAGCCCCATCTCAGGGCTTTTATCCAGTGTAAAGC
>JAEWAH010000291.1 GCA_023391725.1 Bacillota bacterium
GCATCAAAGAGGATTTCCCATCTTAAGGAAATCTTAAGATGGACGCGTTATGCTTTTCCCGAAGGAGGCGATATGATGTCCATCATTGAAACACGGGGCCTTTTGAAGACCTACGGGCAAAAGCAAACGCTGGTGGAGGCATTAAAGCCCACCGATCTCACTGTCGAAAAGGGAGAATTCGTGGCCATCATGGGCCGCAGCGGCAGCGGCAAATCCACCCTTTTGCACCTGCTGGGCGGGCTGGAAACGCCCACCGGCGGGGAAGTTTTCATTGAAGGCATCTCCCTGTACAAGCTTGATGAGCGCCAGCGCACTGTCCTTCGCAGAAGGCGGCTTGGGTTCGTGTTCCAGTTTTTCAACCTCGTGCAGGAGCTTACCGCTTATGAGAACATCCTCCTGCCCCTTTTGCTGGATGGGCAAAAGCCCGATGAAACGTATCTAAACGACGTCATCGATACCCTGGGCCTGCGTGATAGGCTTACCCACCTGCCCGGCGCGCTCTCCGGCGGGCAGCAGCAGCGAGTGGCCATCGCCAGGGCGCTTGTCACCAAACCTGCGGTGGTCCTGTGCGACGAGCCCACGGGCAACCTGGACGGCAAATCCGCCCAGGAGATTTTGGAGTTTCTGCGCCTGTCCCAGCGCAAGTACAACCAAACCCTGGTGATGGTCACCCACGATGTGCAGATGGCCGAAGGGGCCGACCGCGTCCTCACGCTGAGCGACGGCGCGCTTTTGCCGCCCATCGGGGAGGAGCGGCCATGAAACATCCGCTGTACAAGCTGGTTTTTGCCAGTCTTCGCCAGCATTTTACCCAGAACGTTATCGCACTTTTGATGATGAGCCTGGCCTTTGGCTTCGTTACCGCCGCCACCTTCATGTACACCAGCATGGAACGATTGGATAGGACAGAAAGCGAGCAAGAGAATTCCGCCGCCCAGGCCATGCTGCTGGACGCGGATCCGACGGTATGGGCGGCCATGCAGGAGGCCTTTCCCTTAAAAGCCACAGGAAGCGTCCAGGCCCTTTGCATCCACGCCCTGGGGGAAGAATACCAGCACATGGGGGTCACCCTGGGGTATCTTGACCCCGAGGCCCTTTTGATGAGCTGTTTTCCATTAAGTGAAGGAAGCTGGCCTGAAAAGCCGGGGGAGATCGCCCTGTCTGAAACCACACTGATGCGCCTTGGCGCGGGCATTCGGGTAGGTGAATCTTTGACCCTCTCCCTGCATGGCGTAAGCGAGAGCGCATCAAACGGCCCAGGAATCAACAAGACCTACCGCCTGACGGGCATCTTCCGGGAATATACCGATGAGTGGAGCAACGGCTTTCAAAACGAAACCTTCTATGAGTACCCCATCGATTCCTACCCCGTCCTGACCACCATTCCTACCGCCCTGGTGTCCAAGGAGGAAGCCCAGGCGCTTCAACAAGCCTTCCCAGGTGGAAAAACCTCCTACTTCATGCAGTTTGCGGACGCAAAAGGAAACCTGATGAGCGATTGGGGCCTTATCTCCCTCAATGAAAAAACCGTCGCTCCTTTTCTTAGAAGCCTTGATCCCAAGCCCTTTTTCCTGCGCAACGGCACCACTTATAACTGGCATGACCGGGAAATCCTTTTGTATACCCAGGCCCTGCGCCTGGCAGTGGGGACGATCTTCGGCGCGCTGTCGGTGCTTCTATTGGGCTCGGGCATCGCCAGCTCCTTTGAGATGCGGCTGAACCAGCGCAGGCAGCAAATCGGGCTGATCCGGGCCATCGGCGCCACCCGCAGCCAGGCGGTGAGCCTGGCGCTCATGGAAGCTTTGTTCCTGCTCATCCCCAGCCTCTTTATGGGGATCGGCGCGGGAGGCCTGCTGGCCAAATGGAGCCTTGGCCGCCTGTCCGCCATCCTTAATCGGCCCTACCCCTTTTCCTTTCAAAACGGGCCTGTCTTCTTCCTGGGGCTTGCCATTTGCAGCCTGCTGCTGTTCTTCTTTGCGCTGCGGCCCATGCTGCGCCTGACGCGGCGGAGCCCCGTGGCCCTTTTGCACCTGCAGATTTCCGAAAGGAAGGCCCGGAAGCTGAAAACGGCAAGGCATCTGCCCAAAAATCCGCTGCGCTTCCTGGCTGCTAGGTACCGCCGAATGCACAGGGGCAGGCATGTGTTCCCCGTGCTGCTCCTCTCCGCCTGCCTGGCCCTTGTGATGCTGGTCATGAACATCTCCGCCAGGAATCAGGCGATCTATAAAGGTTTTGCCGATGAGAAGGAAGACCTGGTGACCCTGCAATGGTACAAAAATTACAACAGCTCGGTACGTTTTATGGCGCCCGATCCCAACATCAACCCTTGGGCGCTGAATCCGGACGATATAGCTTACATAAGCGATGCACCCATGGCGGCCTCGACCCAGGCTGCGGCCATCCCGGGCGTGAGCTCCGTCTCCTATGCCAAGACCGCCGGATATCCCGTGCTGTTCCTTCAGCCCGGGCAGGTCACGGAGTATGTGCAAAACTTTGATGTGCGCGGCTTTTCCGGAGCTCCCCAATTTGACACCCAGGCCGAGCGGGCCGACGCCGCCAGGCAAGTGGGCATGCCTGAAGACCTTTTCGCCTGGCTCCCCCAATCCCTTTCCTGGCTGAGCCCGGTGGGCATTGTAGGCATGGATGATCAGAGCCTTATGAGGCTCGAGAATTCGCTGATGGCCGGGGAGATCGACCTGCCTGCGCTTCAAAGCGGCGAGGCTGTGCTGATGGGCGCCTCCAGCTATTTCAAGCATCCCGACCCCTACGGTTGGGACGCGGGCTTGACGGACAAACGGGAAGGCATCGACGTCTACGCCAACGACGCCTTCCATGTGGGGGAACTTATCACCTTTGGAAAGCTTTATGTTTCCTACGGCGCAGAAAAGATTGAGTATAAGGCTGTCTTAAAGACCGCGCGCATCTGCGGCCTGGTCAATGAAAATCCAGGGAACATCTATACCACCGACAGCCGCTTTTCCAACTGGGGCTTTCCTGGCGGCGTGCAACATATGCAGGTCCGCCTGCCGCTTGGTGATGGGTATGACGCGGCCTACAGGGGCCTGGATATCCTGGCCCATCAATACAGTTTTAACGTATACAGCCGGCATGCACAGCAGGTGGCTTCGCGCCAGTCCTTTGAAAGCCTGATGTTTGTATACATGATGGCACTGGCCCTGATCGGAGCCATGGGGCTGGCACTGCTTGTAAGCAATACATGGAGCCGCCTTACCGTGCGCAGCCGGGAGATATCACTTTTGCGGGCGGTGGGCATGGAAAAAGAAAAAGTAAAGCGGTTGCTGTATGGCGAGGCTATTTCGGATGGGCTGTGGGCCGCGGCGCTTGGCACGCTGCTTGGGATCGGGGCCTGCGTGCTGTTCAATGATCTATCGAGTTTTGGCGTGGAGGTGACCGCGGCCAAGGGCAGCCTTATTTGGCTTAAGCAGGTTGTGAGGGGAGTGCCCTGGGGCGCGGCGGCGGGAGCTTTTGCCGCCTTTCCGCTGGTCGGGGTGGCCGTCGCCGCAGGGTGGATCCGCCGGATCTCGGATACCAGCATCGTAGCGGGAATGCAGCGGGTAGAGTAGAGGGACGCCGGGGAGGCTCCGCCTCCCCGGACCTCACCGCAAAAGGGATGTATCCCTTTGGAATCCCTGGTTAGGGATAAATAAGCAAAAAGGCCTGCTCTCTCCCATCATACAGATGGCGAGGAGCAGGCCTTGCATATTTACAGCACAGCATGAGATTTCAAAATAAAAAAGCCTTCCTCTTTAGGGGAAGGTGGCACGAGGTGCCGGATGAGGTGTTGATATACAGAGGGGAAGTAAAGCCGCCCCGGTTACCCTCATCAGTCGCCTGCGGGCGACAGCGCGTCCGAAGGGTGAGCGAAGCGAACCTTACGCCGTGGAGCGCAGCGGAACTGCGGAACACCAGCCTAGCGCAGCGACGGTCGGTGCGTAGGACCTAAAGGGGAAGCCAAGAAAAAAGCCCCCCTTGAGAGGAGCCTTTGAGTGTGTTCTTC
>JAEWAH010000292.1 GCA_023391725.1 Bacillota bacterium
GGTAACCGCGGGGGATACCGCTGTAGTGGGGCTCAAATTTGACTCCCAGTACAAAGGCGGCATGACCACCCGGATTTCCGATATGGTCAAGGACAGGATCAAGAGCATCAACACCACCATCAAAAACGTTGCCGTTACCGACAAAGAGGCCCAGGTAAAGTCCATCACGGACTTGAGCAAAACCCTTTCAGCCACCGGGACCACCCTTTCGACTCTTAAGACCCAGGTGGACGCGATGTACAAGACGATCACGGGCAATTCCCCCAGCCCCAGCCCGACTTGAGCCTAAGATACGCGAAGGGATGCGTTTAGCATCCCCCTTTGCGCGCCTTTTCTTGCTGGTAAGTGCAGGATGGCTCCCCAGGAAAAACAGGTAGAAGATACGCAGGGCCTCGTAATGAGGGAAAAGCCCTGCAAACATAGGCCTTCTTCTTAGGAAAAATATTTTTTCTACACCCGAAAGATCAAAGGCATATTCCCCTTGGCTAGGCTCATAGCTTATCCCAGAGGGGGAGATGCTATATGGACTATACGGTACGTGCACAACGCTGGCATATCCTGGGCGCCGCACCGCTGGCAATTTTGACAGCCTCGGCAGCTTTCGCACTGGGACAAGCCAACCTTACCGAGAGCATCTGGCGGCTGAACAGATGGGCAGCGGGTCTCATGTTTGCCTGGTGGTTCCTGGGTATTGCCCTGATACGGCGCAAAGAGCGCCCATGGGCAACAGGCGTGCCACAGGCAGCGCGCCATGCCACGCGCATCCTGTGGGGCGCTGCCGTTGCCCAACTGACCTGCACCCTGACGATGCTCGCGGCGCACTATCTGTATAGTGGCATCCTTGGGCAGCAATACGCCTGGCTGGATATGCTGGTGGCATGCGGTGCACTGCTTGCCGGGCAGGCGGCAGGCGCGAGGACGCTCTTGGTGTTTTCCCGCCCCAGGCCCTACCTGTACGGCGGTGTTGCCTTGCTTTGCGCCCTGTTCCTCCTGGCGGCACTCACCTGACGCCGCCTGTCACCCATATCCTACGCGGTTGGGCCGGCGAATCGGAAGATACGCCGGCCCTTGGTTTTATGATAGGGGGAAAGACATTTCGCGCCTGCGGGCGCGACCAAAGGGCTTTCCGGTCGCCCTTTGGAAACCTTCGGAGGCCGACATATTCATAGACGGCGTCGTACGATTGGGAGCATATATCGATCGCTGTAGGGTACGACGACTCGGCGCACCGAATTCCTTGCATGATTTTCCAGCCACGAGCCCGCGCTTACTGAACGAAGGAGAGGACAGTGCGCAAAATTGCAGGGAAATCGTGCAAACCTCATATAGATAAAGAAGCGGATGCGCAATCTACTGGCGCACCCGCTTCTTTTAAATAGAACAACACTATTTTAATGAAATAGCGTGACTTCCGGATCCCCGTCTTCCCCCACCAGCTCCGTGGTGACAGGGTCTTCGGGCAGTTGTTCTTCCACCGTCGCCTGCTGGGGGTCATCCCCCACGGTATCAAGGCCGGTCATCGTCTGCTGGGCGTTTCCACCGGCGGCTTCAAAATCGGCTACAGCTTGCTGCCACTCCGTAGTGAACTCCTCCAGGACCATGCCCTTTTCCATGATGTATGTGGCGGCCTCGACGCCCACATAGCGCAGATGCCACGGCTCAAAGATGATGCCGGTGATATCGCCCTTGTCCATGGGGTAGCGGACGATATAGCCATACTCCGCGCAATGATCGTACATCCACTGGGCCTCGGGCGTATCGGCAAAGCCCGCATTAAACTTTTTGCCGATCCATTCCTTGCTGATAACGTCTATCCCCAACCCCGATTGATGATCGCTGGCGCCGGGAAGGGCTACCACGCCGTCGTCCTTGCCGCCGTTTTGCTCCAGGCGGTTATAGTACATGGTCTTTTGCGTCTGATAGCTGCGGTATCCGCTGTGGGCGTACAAGGTGATCCCGTCATTAAGCGCCGCCGCGAACATTTCGCTCAGGGCGGTTGAGGCGATCTCACGCATCTGGATGGGTGTGCTGGAGGTTTTTTTTGCCGAGATCTTGATCAGATCCTCCGGCACATAATTGGAGGGAAGCAGGTTTGCCTGGTTGACTAGCCGGATATAATCCTGATTCAGGGCCTCCAGGGAGACGGGATAGGTCCACTGGGGGGTGGGGTTTTGCTCCTCGGGCACAAGCTCCTGGGCGGCTGCGCAGCCCCCTTGAATAAGAAGGCTTAGGCACAGCGCGATCAGCAGCCATCGCTTTGACACAGGTAACGCACACTCCTTTATTATGGCTTTAGCAGAGCCCGTATCTTTTGCGCCTGCAAGGATTGCAGATACAGTTCCAGGGGAATTTGCTCGTTATAAATGGCGGTAGCGTGTTCGATGCCCACATACCTTAGATGCCATGGCTCATAATTGTAGCCGGTGATCTCTTCGAAGCCCTTCTGATAACGGATGATAAAGCCGAAACGGTGCGCATTTTCATAGACCCACTTGCCTGCCTTTGTTTTGCCGAAGGAGCCGTTCAGGCCGCTGAACACGCCCCTGGCGCCTATGTCCATGGCAAGGCCCAACTGGTGCTCGCTGGCCCCTGGGGGCGCAACATATTCCTGCGCCTTTTTGACACTCCCCGTGGACTTGATCTTGTTGTTGTAGACCATTACCTGCCGGGAGAAGCTGCGGTAGCCGGAAACGGTAAGCAAGGTGATCTTTGCTTCTGTTTTCGCTGCGGCGAACAATTCCTCCAGGGCGCGGGCGGCGTCGGGGCGCATCATACGGGTGGTGCCGGGGACCTTCGCTTCCGCATGCTCAGGCACATAAGATCCGGACATTTTCTGCTGCCGGTTGACAAGAAAGATTTGCCCGTCCACATCCATCTGGGGCAGCCCCGCATTCATGGCCCCTTGCATCAAGGCTACACTCAGGGCCGCTGTCGCGACCAACTGCCGGATGAGCAATCTCCCACCTCGTTTCAAGCTCTCTCCCAAGAGATCCCAATAGAAACCTCAATATATATAACGGCTGGAAAGGCAAATTCTTCACGGATTTTTGATAAAAATTCCACTGCCGTATTTGGAGAGCAAACGATCTCTTGCGCTTTCGGGGAGCAGGGCGGTAATCTGCGTGCCTTCGGCCAGGTGTTCCTCGCTGATGATCTGCCCCAGGGAACGCACTTCGTTGAGCAGCCCGTACTGGGAAAAGGGCACCAAAAGGGCGGTCTTCTGCCTGCTCTGGTTGAGCTGCGCCGCGATCTTGTCTAAAAGCTCCGGGAGCCCGTCACCCCTCACGGCGGAAACGGGGATCCCTCCAGGCAGAAAGGGCAGGTCCTGCGCCGCGTCGCATTTGTTCAGCACATCGATACGGGGCTGGGTGCCGGCGCCAAGCTGTTCCAGTACTTCCAGCACCACCTCATGCTGCATCAGGCAGTCCGGGGAAGACGCATCGGAAACGATGATCAAAATATCGGCGAGAGTTGCTTCTTCCAGCGTGGAATGGAAAGCCTGCACCAGGTCATGGGGGAGCTTGCGGATAAAGCCCACCGTATCCACCAGCAGAAACTCGCTGCCGTTTGGCAGCTTCACATTCCTGGACACGGCGTCCAGGGTAGCAAAAAGCTGGTCCTTCACGTACACGTCCGCGCCGCTTATGCGGTTCAGCAGTGTGGACTTTCCGGCGTTGGTGTAGCCCACCAGCGCCACAACGGGAACCTGGCTGCGCTCACGGGAACGCCTTCTGATGCTCCGCTGTTTTTCCATCTCCGCAAGCTCGCGCTTAACGTCTGTAATCCGCTCGCGGATGCGGCGGCGGCTGATCTCCAGCTTGCTTTCCCCGGGGCCCCGGGTACCGATACCGCCACCCAGCCGCGAGAGGACAAGCCCCTGGCCGATCAAGCGGGTGGCGCGGTAGCTTAATTGCGCCAATTCCACCTGCAGCTTGCCTTCCCTTGTGGCGGCCCGCTGGGCGAAGATGTCCAGGATCAGCGTGGTGCGGTCGACGACCTTCACACGCAGTATTTCTTCCAGATTGCGTACCTGTATGCCGGTAAGCTCCTCGTCAAAGATGGCTATGTCGATGTGCTGGGCCTGGCAGTCTAGCGATAGTTCCTCCGCCTTGCCGGAGCCTACGAATGTGGCGCCATCCGGCCTTGCGCGCTTTTGCAGCGCCTGGGCTACCACCTGTGCGCCCGCGGTTTCCGCAAGGCGCCGAAGCTCCAGCAGAGATTCCTCGCTTTCGGTGCCAATCAAGATTGCCCGCTCAGGCCCTTCGCCGATCTGCGGGTCCTCGCCCGTCATTACCAGCTGGTCGGAGAGCTCAATTTCCTCCATCCATGTCTCTTGCGGGATCTTCTCATAGGGCATAGGGCCAAACAGCCGTACCTGCGGCTGGCCGCCCTCGATTTCTCCCAGGAAGCCCACGCCGATTTCCACGCCGCGCCCCGGCAGGATTCCGATGGCGGCCATGCCGTCAAAGCGCATGGTGCGAAGTGCGCTGATATCCACATCCGACAATTCCCCGCTGCCGCCGGGATGGGTGTGCACGCAGCGCACCATGGAAAGCCTTTTTTCGTTTCGCCGCAAGCGGTATTCCGACAGGGGCACGGTATCGAGGCCGCCCACGATCACATCCACCACTTCGCCGTCCCTTGTGATATACACGGCGATTTCCCGGTTGATGCGCAGGGAAAGTTCTTTGAGAAGCTGCACCATATCCTGCGGCACAAAGACAGCGCGGGGCACTTCCCAGCCGTAGAG
>JAEWAH010000326.1 GCA_023391725.1 Bacillota bacterium
GGCGATTATCTCGCCATAGTCGATCACGACGATGCGCTCACAAATGTTCATCACCAAGCTCATATCATGCTCGATGAGTAGTATGGAGATGGGGAATTTTTTGCGGATTACATTGATGCAGGCCAGAAGCTCGGCGGTCTCCGTGGGGTTCATGCCCGCCGCCGGCTCATCCAGCAGCAGCATCCTGGCGCCCGTGGCCAGAGCCCTGGCGATCTCCAGCTTGCGCTGCTGCCCATAGGGAAGGTTTTCCGCGTTCCAATCGGCCTTATCCTGAAGGTTGAAAACGGACAGCAGGTCCATGGCCTTTGTACGGATGTCCTCCTCCTCGCGCCAGTAGCCGCCTATGCGCAGAAAAGAACTGAACAAACCATACTTGAGGCGCCCGGTAAAGGAGATGAGCACGTTGTCCAGCACCGTCATCTTTTTGAACAGGCGGATATTCTGGAAAGTTCTTGCGATGCCGGAGGCCACGATCTCATGGGTCTTCTTGCCGTTCATCCTCTGGCCGCACAGGTAAAAGGAGCCTTCCGTAGGCTTGTAAACACCGGTCAGAAGGTTGAAAACCGTCGTTTTGCCTGCGCCGTTAGGGCCGATGAGCCCCACCAGCTCTCCCTCTTGGATCTCCAGGTTGAAATGGCTTACGGCCTTTAAGCCGCCAAAGGCGATGCCCAGGTCGGACGCTTTGAGAATGGTTTGCGCCATCGCTTAAGCGCCTCCTTTCGTGGGGGCTTGCCCTATCCGGGAAAACACTGCTCCGGCCCTGCGCAATTCGCGCAGCAGGGAGAATTCGTAGTTACCGCAGAGCCCGATGGGCCTGAAGATCATCACCAGGACCAGCACCACCGAATACACCAGCATCCGGTAGTCCGAAAATACGCGCAGCATCTCCGACAGAATAGACAGCGCGACAGCCGCGATCACCGAGCCCGTGAGGGAGCCCATGCCGCCCAGCACCACCATGATGACATACTCTGTGGATTTCCAGAAGGAGAAGTCAGCAGGGCTGATGGTGCCTATGCCCCTTGCTGCAAATATGGCCCCTCCCACTCCGGCAAAGAAAGCGGAAACGGTGAAGGTGAGCACTTTGTAGTAGGTGTTGTTGACGCCTACGCTGCCGGAGGCGATATCATCCTCACGGATGGCCATGATGGCCCGCCCATACTTAGAGCGCACAAAGGCAAACATCAGCCCCACGCAGATCGCCACGATCCAGAACAGGATATACAAATTGTTCATCTTGGGGATGCCGATCAGCGGCTGCCCGGCCTGTCCCTGGTCAAACCCGTTGCTGCCGGCGAATTTGAGGTTCTGGATCACCACGCGGATGATCTCGCCAAACCCCAGGGTAATAATGGCCAGATAGTCACCCCGGAGCCTGAGTGCAGGGATACCCACGAACAGGCCAAAGACGGCAGCCATCAGCGCACCGCAGATGAGGCCGATCAAGAACTGTAACAGCGGATCCATGGGCGCCATGGCCCCGGCTTTTACGGCGTTGGCAATGGCTTTGGTGACCAGGGCCGAGGTATAGGCGCCCACGGCCATAAAGCCCGCGTGCCCCAAGGCGATCTGCCCCAGGAAGCCCGTAGCCAAGTTTAAGGAGGTCACCATGACGATGACAAAGCAGCACTGCACCAGGATGCCCTTTTCATAATTGCCTAGCATCCCGGCATTGTCTGCCAAATAAAGAGCAAGGAAAAGCACGGCAAGGCCAATAACCGCCACCAGTAACCGTTTGAAGCTGTCCTTACGCCTTTGCATCGTGCCCCACCTACACTTTCTCGCCGACATTCTTGCCCAGGATGCCGGCAGGCTTAACAAGAAGGACGATGATGAGGATGGCAAACACGATGGCGTCGGAAAAGGCCGAAGTAATGATCCCGCCGGTGAGGTTTTTGATGTAAGCCTTGGATAAGCTCTCCACAAGACCGATGACGATGCCGCCCAGCATGGCCCCGGGGATAATCCCAATGCCGCCCAGCACCGCCGCAATGAATGCCTTCAGGCCCAGCATGGAGCCCATGACGTTGGTGACAGAGTTATACTGCACCACATACATCAGCGAAGCCACGCCGGCAAGCCCGGCGCCAATGGCAAAGGTAAGGGAGATGGTACGGTTCACGTTCACGCCCATCAGCGCCGCGGCTTCCTTGTCTTCAGACACCGCGCGCATGGCCTGGCCGCTCTTGGTATACTTTACGAATAGGGTCAATGCCACCATCACGGCCACGCCGATGAGGATCGTAAGCAGGGTATTGCCGCTCACGCCAAACACGTCCGGAAACTTCATGATGGTGTTCTTCATTGTCTTGGGATTGGGGTTGAACAGCGTCTGAGCCAGGTTCTCCAGGAACAGGCTCATGGCGATGGCGGTGATCAAGGTGGACATTTTATTGCCCCGCTTGCGCACCGGACTGTAAGCCAGCTTTTCCACCAGCACGCCCACGATGGCGCAGGCGGCCACAGCAGCAATCACTGCCAGCCATGCCGGCATGCCTAGGGCGATCATCACCGGCACAGTAAAGATCAGAGCGTACCCGCCGACCATGATAAAATCACCGTGTGCAAAGTTGATCAGCCGGATGATCCCGTAGACCATGGTATAGCCCAGTGCCACCAACGCGTAGATGCTCCCTATCCTAAGGCCGTTGAGGATCTGCTGGATAAACAGCGTCAGCCCATTCATGCAAGGCATCTTCCTCTCTAAAGACAGTATCCGAACGCAACGCTACACACAAACAGAGTATATCATAAAACAGACAAAAGTGGGGCGGACTTTTGAGTCCGCCCCTTTTGAAGGCGCAGGTTTCGTCCTTTGTTCCTGCCGCGCCTTAAGCGGTACTGCCGGGGTGGCAGCAGCTTAGATGCTCTTGTAGAACTTGGCCACGCCATCCACGAACTCGATGAAAGCAACGGGCTTGATGGGGGTGCCGGTCTCATCCAGGGTGAAGGCGCCGGTAACGCCCACAAAGCTCATGCCCTTCATAGCGGTGACGATGGCAGCGGTGTCGTCGGTGCCGGCGGCGTTGATGGCCTGGGCCAGCATGTACACGCTGTCATAGGCCAAGGGAGCCAGGGCGTTGAGGCTTTCGGCGCCGAACTTGTCGGTATAGGCCTTTACAAAGTTCTGAACCTTCTCGGAAGGATCATCGGGAGAGTAGTGGTTGACAAAGAAGCACTTGTTGTACAGGGTCTTGTCTTCCACCATGGTTCCGGTGGTGCCATCCCAGCCGTCGGCGCCGGCAAAGTACCCGGTGAAGCCCGCGGCGCGAGCCTGAGGCACGATGTAGGGGCCGATGGTGTCATAGTAATAGGGGGCAAAGATCAGCTCTGCGCCGGAGGCGGCGATGTTGGTGAGCTGGGTGGTGTAGTCGGTGTCGGCCACGCCGGAGGAGCTTTCGGTGGCGACAAGTTCCAGGCCCAGCTCTTCGCTGGCGGCCTTGAAGGACTCGTACAGGCCGGAGGAGTAAGCGTCGCCGGAAGCGTAGAGCACAGCGACTTTCTTCACGCCCAGGTCAACGGCCAGCTTCGCGGCGTTCAGCCCCTGGAAGGAATCCTTGTAGCAGGCGCGGAACACAGTGGGCTTATCGGGGCCGGTGATGCTGTCGTTGGTGGCGGTAGCGGTCAAAAGAAGCATGTTCTGCTCGGTGGCCAAGGTGGCTAATCCAGCGGTTACGCCGGAGGTCACAGAGCCGATGATGGCCTTGGCGCCGTCGCCCACCAGCTTGTTAAAGGCGTTGGCGCCTTCGGTGGAGTCGGCCTTGTCATCCATGTAGGCGATGGCTTCCAGAGGCCTGCCGCCCAGCACGCCGCCGGCAGCATTGATCTCTTCGATGGCCAGCTTGATGCCATTGGAAACGGCGATGCCGTAGGCGGCCAGGCTGCCAGTGTTAGGCGAGATCACGCCAATCTGAACGGGCTTGGGAGCTTCGGCCAGGGCCGGCGCAGCGGCCAAAAGGACCAGCGTCAGGGCAACGATCACAGAAAGCAGTTTTTTCATCCGATGATACCTCCCTCAAATTGGATCGCTGAGATGTGTTTTGCGCGGGAAGCAACAGAAGGGATGATTGAAAGACTGCCATCCTACCATACTCCGTTGCTTGTGGTGACATTATAGCGCGAGTGAATAGGTGTGTCAATGGATTTTGAATGCATATTTCTCCCTTCATGCATTTTCAAAGGGCGTCTCTTTGCAAAAAACGAAAAAAGTGCAATCTGTACACAGCTATTCCCCCGCAGGCAGCTTTAGTTCGTTAAATTGTATGCAATATCAACCCGGCCGGCCTCCATTTCCCAGGCTGATCCCATGCGAATATACAATGCTACGTCCTGGCGCTTTCCTGGGCCGCGGGGCACTTTTTCAAAAGCACTTTTTCTACCCATCCCTTTTTGTATTTAAGGGACACATACCCGATCAGCGAAGTGAACAGAGCACCCGCAGCATCGGTGATCACATCCTGCATGGTATCCATAAGCGCCGCCCGGCCAATGAAATTTGTCCCATCCTCCGCCATGAACTTTTGCATGTTGAGCCCCAGCAGGCCATCCACGGAATACTCATAGATCTCCCAGAAGATACCCAGCGTCATGGAAAAGCAGAAGGCGAACATGGCGGTGAACAGCGGGCTCAAATACAATTCCACCCGGTCAGACTTGTTTAAGAGGCGCACGAAGGAAAAGGCCAGCGCCCCCAACATCCCGCCGGAAAAGCCGTGCAGGATCATGTCCCAATGGGGGATGCGGTAGTAGAAGCTCTGCACCTCGCCAAGATAGATAGCCGCGTACAAAAACAGAAGATAGAGGATCATCATGCCCGAAGGGATCTCAATGCGCCATTTTCTTGTAAGCCATCCAGGCAGCAGCATCGCCAGGATGCCCAGCAGGCATTGCACCAGCATGAGCACATAATCGCTTTTGAGCTTTTCGTAGCTCACACCTTCGGGCTGGGCCGGGGCCTTCACCAACTGCACCAGGATGTAACCGATGGACAATACCAGCGACGCAAGCACAAACCCCGAAACATACTTACTCCATCTGGAGCGAGACTGCGTTGTCATTCCATTCTCCCGCGCTTGGCGGGGGGTGCCCCCCTTCTTAGGCGGTCTTTACAATAGTCATCAAAACATCCACCATGGTATCCATGGCGTTGATGGAGACAAGCTCCTTACGGCCGTGGAAGTTGTAGCCGCCTGTAGACAGGTTCGGGCAGGGCAGCCCCATGAAGGACAGCCTCGCCCCGTCCGTGCCGCCCCGAATGGGCTGTACAAGAGGCGTGACCTTGCAGGCGATCATAGCTTCCTTGGCCTTCTCCACAATATACATGTGGTCCTTGATCTGTTCCCGCATGTTGAAGTAGCTGTCGCTCAGGGTAAGTTCCACCGTGCCAGCGCCATACTTCTCGTTCATATAGGAAGCGATCTTTTCAAACCGCGCCTTTTTTTGCAGGAACTTCTCCATATCGTGGTCGCGGATGATGTAATGGAGCGTGCACAGTTCTTCCTCGCCGTGGATGGCGTTCAAATGCTGAAACCCTTCGTACCCC
>JAEWAH010000334.1 GCA_023391725.1 Bacillota bacterium
CCTATATCTGGCGTTACAAGGAGGGCGGGCAGTATAAATACAGAGCGATGGCAAGCGACGGTACGCCCCCCGAGGATATGGATTCAAGCCAGCAGGACGCTATGGCCCGCGCCTTGGATCGTATCCAGAAATTACTGGCGGGCTCTCCAGCTAAACAGCGGAACGCTACGAAATAAGCGTTTTCATAATGTATTCCAATAGGACGATAGCTTGAAATGAAAGCGAGGAGGGATAATCCCCTCCTCGCTTTTTTAGCGGAAGCGCCTCATTGTTGGCTTGGGCAGATGAT
Organism: Bacillota bacterium; assembly: GCA_023391725.1. Classification (GTDB taxonomy): domain Bacteria; phylum Bacillota; class Clostridia; order Christensenellales; family Aristaeellaceae; genus JAEWAH01. The sequence continues at coordinate 290 of JAEWAH010000334.1, forward strand.
CGGAACCTTTTCCGGGGACTGACCGGAAGAGCCTGTGCACGATGCGGTATATCAGGTACAGTCCGGCCAGGGAAAGGAGCGTCCATACGGCATACTCCAGAGAAAAGCGGGGGAAGGGATTGGGGTCCAAAAGGGTTTCATCCTGGATCTGCTGGAGTGATTTGGGCGCGTTTTCCCTGCTGGCGATGGCACGGGAAGCCACCAGCGCATATTCCACCGGCTCGCCGCCATCCGTGGGGAAGTAAGTGAGTGTGCCCATCTGCTCGCCCTGGGCAATAGGAGCCCTGAAATCCCGCAAGTATTCGATGATCACCAGCTGCTGCAGGTTCCTGGCCATAGATTCCACCTGGCTCTTGGTGGCCACAATGGAGGCGGTGGCCGAGGTGTCCATGGGCGTCAGGTTCAGCGGCAGCTTACCCAGGTCCGGATCGTCCGGGGAAAAGCCGGTGGTTTCCAGAATGATGGGGTTCATGTTGTACAGCTCCACCGGGGTAACGCTCATATACTGGGAGAAACCGTATTCCATCAGCTTTTTCGTATCCGTCCAGCGACCGGCGCTGCTGGTGAAAAAAACAACGGAGATCAGTGATACGCCTGCCTTGGTGGCCGAGCCCACAAAGCAGCGGCCTGCCTGGTCGGTATTGCCTGTCTTGATGCCGGTTTCGTAGGGGTAATAATAATCATTCTTATCGCCGGGTACCATCATAGGGTTGTCCAGGTTCAAAGTCCGGGCCCTTTGCAAATTGCTTTTTGGCAGCGCGTAGCTTGTAGTGGAGGCTATCTGGCGAAAAGTGCTGTTTTTCATTGCCTCCCGGGCGATGATGGCCATGTCACGGACGGTGGTGTAGTGGTTGTCGTCGTGCAGGCCATGGGGGTTGGTAAAGTGGGTATTGTTGCAGCCCATGGCCGCCGCAGCCTGGTTCATCAGATCCACAAAGGCCGGGACAGAGCCGGAGATGGTTTCGGCGATCATGTTGGCGCCGTCGTTGCCGGACTTGACCATGGTGGCATACAAAAGGTCGGTAAAATTGATCTCCTCCCCGGCAGAAAGCGGGATGGCGGAGGAACCTTCCGGTAAATTAACGGCATCTTCGCTGGCAGTTACCGTGTCGTTCATGATGCCGTTGTTTTCTCCAATGGTAATACCCAGCAGCACCGTCAATATCTTGGTGGTGGAGGCGGGGAACATGACTTCATCTGCATTTTTTTCAAAAATGACTTCACCGGTGTTTTCTTCAATCAGGATGGCGGACTTGGCGACCAGCTGGTCTTCCCCCAGGTCCTCCGGATGCTCAGGGTCATAAGTGTTTGCGTCGGAGGGGAGCTTTGGTTCTACAAATCCCCCGTTTTCCGCCAGCGCGGGGAGGAAGAGGCTGCAAAGCAAAAGGACGATGCAAGGCCATGCCAATATGCAAGATAATTTCTTGGTGCGGCGCTGCATGTCATCCCTCCAGGCGATTCTTGAATCACAGTTAGTATCTCCAAATTATATACCTTTTTTGCATGATTGTACAGCACGCGAAAGCATTCAATCAGACGAAGGAAGGCTTTTACATAGCTTAAGCAGCCGAGGGCATTCGCCAAATGTACCAAATGCTCTCAATTTTCATCATCGAATTGCAGAAACTTATGCGGCGGCACGCTAAGAAGATCGGCAATATCGAATAACAAATCCATCGATATCGCCCGATCGACATTTGTCGCTTCCACAGCGCCGATATAGCCAAGGCTCTTGCCAAGTTTTTCTGCAAACTGTTCTTGCGTCAAACCTCTCATCTTTCTGAAATACGCTATCCGTAAGCCTAATTTCATGTACCCGTCACGATGCTCTGTTTTCAGAATTACCACCTCTTTCCTATGTACAAATTTTAACAAGAGTGGTTGACAATTAGTACTATGCCAAATATAATAATTATTATGCAAAGCATAATAAGTTTGACTGTAGGATAATAATATATATGTGTGAGATAAGAAAGAGGTTAAATCTCAAAAGGCTAAATATATGGCTGAAATGCATGGAATGCGCTCGAACAATCCAATTCTTTGATGACGTTTGGTACGCATAATTATTGATCCGATGCGGCGGGCTGCGCGATCGGGGATATCAGCCGCCAGTATTAATTGGAGCAGTCGAGTACAAATGAAAATTAATCGGAAAAAGCTTTACTTCTTTTCGGAGAAGCTAAAAAAGCATCTTGCTCAAATATCCCTTTATCCGTTGACAATCGTGCAGGCGCCTTCCGGATTTGGAAAAACCACGGCTGTCAGAGAATATTTGAAGAAGAGCATCCATGAGGGTGCAGACGAATATTGGTATACTTGCCTGGGGGAGCCAAAGCACCAGACTTGGGCGAATATTTGTGACCTGCTTGCTCACGTGAATGGTGATGCGGCAAATAAACTTAGGCAGCTTCAAATGCCCGCAGCGGATATTGCGGCGAGCCTTAGCCCGGTTTTAAGGGACATAAAGGGCGAACGCGAAACATATCTGGTGATAGATCATTGGGAGCTTGTGGAGCGTGAGATCCGCCAAGCGCTGTTAAGTGCCTTTTCGATGAACAAGTACCCCGGCCTGCATATGATATTGATCACCCAAACGCCGGAACCTAAGCATCAAAGTTTTTTTTACAATGCGAATATCCACTTGATCGGGCCGTCCGCTTTCTTTATTGACAGGGAAAGCACTGCCGGCATTTTTCGCCTGCAGGGAATCCGCTTAAGTGATGATCAACTGGAAAGAGTATACGCGTGTACAGAGGGCTGGGTGGCCGCCATTCGGATCATGATGACGTATTTTATGCAAACCGGGTCCTTCAATTATAATGCCGATATGGATCTGCTGGTAGAGGCCGCGGTCTTTGGCAGACTATCCCCCGAAGAAAAGGAGTTTTTGCTGACCGTATCCATCACGGACGGCTTTACCGCATTGCAGGCCGCGCGCATGACTGGGCAGGAGGCGCTGCCGGAAGCAATCGGGGATCTGCTCAGGAAGAATAGTTTTATCAAATACTTCCCCGATACAGGGATGTATACCATACACCGTACATTGCAGGATTATTTGCGGAACCGGTTTTATCGGCTTATGCCGGAGAGCTTTCAAAAGCAGGTGTTGCGCCAGGTGGGGCATTGCTATGCCGCCGACGCGCAGCTTTTGGAGGCTTCGCGGCTCTTTTATGCTGTGAAGGATTATGACGCCATCCTGTCTTTGCCCTTTGACGTCCAGTATATTGCCGTTCAAAGGGAGAAAGGCATGATGGCGTTCATTTTGACTGTGCTGGAGGAATGCTCGGAGGCGACGTTGCTAAGATATCCCTTCACCCTGTTGATGTTTTTGTATGGCATGATCTTAAGCGGGCGGATGGAGGACTCTCAAAAACTGTGCCGGTTGTTAGGAGGCGCCATCGAAAGCAACACGGCAGGGCTCAGTTGGGAGGAGCTGCGCAGGCTGAAAGGAGAATTCACGGCCCTGATAGCCCTCACGGCCCATCATGATATTCGGAAGATGGGTAAAAGCGCGAAGGCGGCGCTTAACATTCTGGGCGGCCCCAGCGGCATCTGGTCAAAGGATATGCCCTGGACCTTCGGAAACACATCTATTTTATGCCTGTTCTGGCGTGAACAGGGCATGCTGGAAGAAACGCTTCAAAATATGGAAGAATGCCTGCCCTTTCAACTAAAGCTCACCCGGGGGCAGGGGAGCGGTGCGGATAGCGCCTTTAGGGCGGAAGCCCTGATCGTGCGGGGCGAAGACGATCAGGCAGAAATCTTATGCCACAGGGCGCTGTATGAAGCCCGTCAAAGACAGCAAATCTGCGTCTGCCTATGCGCGGAGCTGACACTTGTCCGCATCGCCATCCTTCGGGGCGATACGGATGGATATTGGACGGCGCTTGAAAATATCCACAGCCTGGGAAGAGAAAATCCACATCCATATGTAACGCGTATGGTGGAGCTTTGTGTGGCGGCGATCGACGTAATGCTGCATACGACGGAACATATCGCCCATTGGCTTTGCGATATTAAAAGCATAGAGAAAGCCGTATACGCCCCTGCCGTCCCGTATGTTCAGGTTTTGCACTCCCATCTGCTGGTTTCAAAAAGACAATACAATCAGCTTTACGGCATCTGTCAGCCTGCAATAGACATGGCAAAGAACATGGGCTACCTGTACCCGCAGGTCTTTCAACTGCTGTTTCTAGCCGCGGCAAGGCATAACGGGGGAGACGACGGGCAGGCGCGCGCACATCTTTCAAAAGCGCTGGCTATGGCGCTACCCGACAGGGTCTACCTTCCCTTTGCCCATTATTGGAATGATTTGGGCGGGTTGTTGGAGTCCATTGAGAGCCCATATGATGTATTTGGCGGGGCTTACGCGGCCGCTTGCGGGAAGGCGCGCAAGGTCCGCTTGGCGCCTATGCCGGCGGCAGTCTTCTATGACAGGCTCGATAATCTTAAAGCGCTGTGCAGGCGCCAGGAAAGAGGCACGAGCGCCATTAAAAAGGCCCTCCTGAAGGCCGGGTCTCCGCTAACGCCCAGGGAGCGGGAGGTGGCGCTGCTGGCTCAGAACCGTTTGAGCAACAAGGAGATTGCAAACAAGCTGTATATATCCGAAAAAACCATCAAGACATTCCTTCAAAGCATTTACATCAAGCTGGATGTCCACTCCAAGGCCGAATTGGGGGAACGCAACTTTTGACAAAAAAACACTCCTAAACGCCGCATGTAAACAAAAAGAACTTGATGTATCCTTTAAACTACAGCAAGTCTGAGCGAAAATAAGAGATCGGGCAGGCGCTTTGGCATCTGGAAGGAATGCCGCTGTATATGCCTGACGGAAGCAAAAAGGAGGTTTAATGCATGGCGCCGACGGAGCTTGTGAATCCCGCCGGGCAGGATGAACAGGAAGATACCCTGAAAGGGAAATATCTCATTTTTTCTATGGGGAACGAACTGTATGGCATCCAAATCCGCTATATCACCGAGATCATCGGTATCCAGCCGATCACAGCCGTTCCGGACATCCCGGAATACATCAAGGGGATTACAAATCTCAGGGGGAAGATCATCCCGGTCATGGACGCGAGGCTCCGCCTTTCCAAAGCAGAGCGGGCATACGACGACCGGACATGCATCATCGTGCTGGATAACGGCGGGATATCCACAGGTCTGATCGTGGACAGCATATCGGAAGTGATGACCTTTAGGGATGAGGATATCGCACCTCCGCCCGAAATCGGAAGAGAACGGCACAAGTACATACAAGGCATCGGGAAGGCGGGCGGCGGAGTCAAACTGCTCCTTGATGGCCGAAGGCTTATAACCGAGGAACGTTTGGAGGCGCTTTCCGTCATGGCATAAGGCATGCTGATGAAGGGGATGAAGCCATGCATCATTCCACAGAGCAGACGCTCCTAAGCGAAGCATTCAGGGGGACGGATGATTCGGCCCCGGCCAGAGGCAGGTACTTCGCAAGCGTGCGCGCGCTGCCCGGATACCGGCTGGAAGTGGTCATGCAGACCGGGGCGCTCATTCACTGTCCATTCGGCCCGTACCTGAGCATAGCGCGCCTTAATAAGCTTCGGGATGAGGATTGGTTCGCAAGCGCATCGACTGACGGCATCCATCTTATCTTTTGCAAAGCAGGCGAAGCGCCGGTCGTTATCAGCGCTCAGGAATTTTTAGACCTTGTCTTGATCGGTTGGACAAGGGATTCCCGGTCGCCGTAACCGCTGCGCATGAGGACTACTAAAGTATTGGGAGGCAAGGGAACCATATGAAAAATTTATCTATCAGCAACAAACTGATCGTTGGCTTCGGCATCGTACTTGCGCTGCTGCTCCTGTCCATCGTGCTGTCTGTGTACAGCATTGACAGTGTGGGCAAAGATGTGGACTCATACGTTAAGTACACGGTACCAAACGCGGACCATATCCGGATCATGCAGTTGGACCTGCAGGGCATCCCCGCTAAAATCGGCGAAGCCATCCTGGTCAATAACGTCCAATTGGCCAAAGAACCGCTGGATAACGCCGTCGCATATGGGAAGGAAATCTTGGCCGAGTTGGATGAATATCAAAAAAATCAGGTGAATGATACCAAGAACGAAGGGATAGAAGGCGTCCGGACGATTATCACCAACGCGGCCTCTGTTAGGGGGGAGATTACCGACCTTCTTTTGAACAGCGCTTCCTACAATATGGACAGCACGAATCTGGATACGGCACAAAGATTGTTCATCGATGAATACAATCCCAAGATCAAAGAGGCATTGGATATCCTGTCCGAGCTTGCAGCTATGGAAGGCGAGGCGGCCAAGGAGCAAAGCGTGCAGGCCAATGCCACCGCGAACCAGGCATGGGTGATGCTCATCGCATGCGCTGCTGTATCGCTTCTTTTGACGGTGTTTATCGTTATGATCATCCGCAGATCCATCATGAACCCGGTCAAGGAAATCGTGGAAGTGTACGATGAGATGGCCAAGGGCAACATGCAGGTGGACATTACGTATGAAAGCCGCGACGAGATGGGGAAAATGGCCCAGAGCATCAAAAAGACGAACGCCCTGCTCAGCGGTTATATCAGCGATATCTCCGAAAAGCTGAGCCAGATGTCCGCAGGCGATATGCGTGTGCAGGTGGACATGGATTATATCGGCGATTTTGCCGCCATCAAGACGGCGATACTGAATACGTCCTCAGCCCTTAACCATACGCTGATGACCATCAACACCGCCGCCGAACAGGTCGCTACCGGCGCCGACCAGGTTTCCAGCGGCGCCCAGGCACTGGCGGCAGGTTCCTCTGAGCAGGCCGCCTCCGTGGAGGAATTGAGCGCGTCCACCGCAAGGATCGCCGAGCAGGCTGCGGAAAATACTACAAATGTCAGGACTGCGACGGAGTATGTGGAGCAGGCCGTGGAGGGCGTAAGTTTAAGCAATGAGCACATGGGACAGCTTACCCAGGCTATGCGGGAGATCGGCGTCTCTTCCAGCCAGATCACCAGCATCACCAAGGTGATCGAGGATATCGCCTTCCAGACAAATATCCTTGCACTGAACGCCACCATCGAAGCCGCCCGCGCCGGAAACGCGGGGAAGGGCTTTGCGGTTGTAGCCGACGAAGTCCGCAATCTCGCCGCAAAATCGGCGGAGGCCGCCAAACAAACCGCGGAACTGATCCAGGCGTCCGTTGCTACCGTTTCGAAGGGATCTCAAATAACGGAACAGACAGCTCAAATACTGCATAATGTCGGCGAAAAAGCGCATATGGCCAGCACCAGCATTCAAAAAATCGAAAAGGCCTCCGGCGAGCAGGCGTTGGCTATTGAACAGGTCAAAATAGGGCTCAATCAGGTGTCTGCCGTCGTGCAGACAAATGCCGCCACGGCCGAAGAGAATTCCGCTACCAGCGAGGAGATGTCCGCCCAGGCCGCCACGCTCCGCGAGGAGGTAGGAAAATTCAAGCTGGATGCCGGCTATGAAAAGGAGAATTTTTCAGCGATTAGCCTGACGAAAAAACCAGCCAAGCAGGCGAAGGCTCGGGCGGGATACGCCCAGGAGCTGGGAAAGTATTAAGGCGCGCGCTGGACTGATGCGTCGCAAGAGCGACCCATAAAAGGCAAACGAAATAATATTCCAACGGTCTTCCACCTTTAAAAGCGCTTTGTTACTACGCATCGGTTGTACTCCCGCAGAGCATAATGTCTTGCGGGGTACAACCGATTTTTGTTCCCCGTATCGCGGCCTGTCGTGAAGGATGGCGCAGGAATGCGCGGAGCTTTATGGGCTTGTCCCATTTTTGCTCCGGTTAAATTTCCGCGGGCATACTTTTTCCATCTGCCGCATAGAATACGAGGGGACGTTTGACCGTTCTAGAAGAAAGGTACCGGAAGGAGCAATTAGGCGCATGAATATCATCCTATGGCTTGTCTTTGGCGCACTGGCTGGGTGGATAGCCAGCATGATCATGGGGACCAATGCCAGAATGGGTATGGGCTCCAACATCCTCTTTGGTGTACTGGGCGCCATTGTGGGCGGATTCGTAGCCTCGCTGCTGGGCATTGGCGGCATTACTGGCTTTAACCTGGGCAGCATGCTTATTGCGGTGGCAGGCGCATGCCTGTGCTTGTTCATTGTGAACATGGTGCAAAGACGAGCCAAATAGCCCCGCGCACCGACATTTTACTTTCGAGAAGGAAGGAGGAACAGCGTGTGGCGCCCAAGCCTAAAAAACGGGAAGAACCCAGGTATGATGCGGAAACGGTGGCCTCCACCATGGAATGCACAGGCCTGATCCCCTCCGCCGTCACGGATGATGAAAAGGCGGAGGCCTATGCGGACCTGTACCCCATCCATAGGCAGGTCCCGCCGGACGATTGAGGTGGACTTCCAAAGTTGCGTCCCGAATGAGGTCAAATACATTTCCTCGCGCGTCGAAGCAAGCTGCAAAGCATGCTGCGCCGCGTTTTGTTTTTGGGGAATCCAGATGGGGTATGAAAGACGATATCCCATGCGGCAATGCGTAATATCCTCCCCCTTATGCGCCCCCTGTGGGCGGCACCTTCCCCTTGAGAAAATGATGATTTAGCGATGCGGGTTATTTGTATTTACGCAACTAATATTCAGTTGCGTGAAATCAGCCACCCGGTCTGATTCGCTTATGCTGATAAATCGTCGTTTACCCAAGGGGAGGGCCTTGGGGGATCGGGTCGGCATAGCTGATAATTGCTGCATATGAAGAATGCAGAGTGCTTACATAGGCGGTGCAGAATGATTCTATGGAGCGACGCGACCGCCTTGACTGGGCGGGAAAAAGATGGTATTATATTCGTAATCAAGAACGAAGTTCATATATGTGAACTGTCGAGGCGGTGAATGCATGCCGGAGACGCTGAACAGGACGCTTTCCCGCGGATTGGAAATGCTGGAGCTGCTGGGCGAGCATCCTCAGGGGATGGAACTGCACCAAATCGCTAAGGCGATGCAGCTGCCCAAAAGCAGCGCCTTCAACCTGCTTTATACGCTGCTTGACTTAAAGTATGTGCGCAAGGTGGACGATACCGGCCGCTTTCAATTAAGTTTGCGGTTGTTTGAGGTGGGGAGCGCAGCGGTGAACCATGTGGATATCACCGGCGTCATCCGCCAGTACATGCTGGATATCTCCCGGACATGCAACGAGACCATGCACTGCGGGATCATGAACGGAACGGACATTTTGTACATCGACAAGGTGGAATCCACACAGTCTATCCGCATGACAAGCCAGGTAGGCGTGCGTATACCCTTGCATGCCACAGCCATGGGCAAAGCAATCCTCGCAATGATGGGGGAGGAAGAAGTGCGTGGGTTGTATGCGGGGAAGGAGCTTATGCCACTGACCGCCCATACCGTGACAAGCCTTGCGGCGCTTTTATCGCAATTGGAGGCTGTTAAGGCAGCAGGATATGCTACTGAGAGGCAGGAAAGCAATTTGAACGTGAGCTGCGTGGCGGTTGCCATCCCAAACAGGGATGGAAGACCCGCGTATGCGCTAAGCATCTCCGCCCCCTCCTTCCGCATGGGGGAAGCGGAGATTAATTCCTATGGCCAGCTATTGATGAGTGCCCAAAGCAAGATACAGAGGGTGCTTCGGGCTGTTCAACAGGAGCCGCATTTATAGGAATGCAATCCTCAGTCAGCTGCGGCTGACAGCTCCTTTAAAAAGGAGCCTTTTGGAGCCTTTTGGAGCCTTTGTGGATTGCTTCGCTTTGCTCGCAATGACGCGATCCGCTATAGTCAGTGTCTGCTATCAGACATAACTTCGGGTGTTCAAAGACCAATCATCCTGAAAGGATAGGAAGGTGCTTTTGATGGATATGCTGGAGAAACTTTCCCTGGCCGGGCTGGTGCCCGTGATCAAAGTGGAGGACGCCCAGGACGCGGTACCCCTTTGCCGGGCTTTGGCGGAAGGCGGCCTGCCCGTGGCGGAGATTACGTTCCGCTCGGCGGCGGCGGAAGAAGCCATCCGCCTGGTACACGAACAATTGCCCGATGTGATCCTGGGCGCAGGGACTGTGCTCACAACCGAGCAGGTGGACCGGGCCTCGGCAGCAGGGGCGGCCTATATCGTCTCCCCGGGCCTCAACCCCAAAGTGGTGGAGTACTGCCAGAAGAAGGGCATCCCCGTACTCCCCGGCTGCGCCAACCCGTCTGATATTGAGGTCGCCCTCTCGCTGGGCCTGAAAACGGTGAAATTCTTCCCTGCGGAAGCGCTGGGCGGGTTGAACCTCATCAAGGCATTAAGCGCGCCCTACGGCGGCGTGAACTTTGTGCCCACCGGCGGCGTCAGCGAAAAGAACCTGGTGGAATACCTGTCCTTCCCCAAGGTGGTGGCCTGCGGCGGCAGCTGGATGGTGCCCGAGGATGCGGTAAAACAGAAGGATTGGGTAAAGATCACCGCCATCACCAAGTCCGCCGTGACCCTGCTGCTGGGCTTTGAGCTGGCCCATATCGGCATCAATTCCGGCAGCCCCGAGACAGCCATGCGGGACGCGCAGCTTCTTTGCAAGCTGACCGGCTGGGACGTAAAAGATGGCAACAGCTCCGTGTTCACCGGCGCGGGCTTTGAAATGATGAAGAAGCCCTTTAGGGGAACCCACGGCCATATCGCCATCCGCACCAACAGCATCGCAAGGGCCAGGTGGCACCTGGAGCAGAGGGGCTTTGCCTTTGACGATTCAAGCGCTACCGAGAAAAACGGCAAGCTCATCGCTATCTATTTGAAGGATGAGATCGCGGGCTTTGCCTTCCATCTGCTGCAAAAATAAATATGGTACGAGGAGAATAGAGTTATGAGTGCAAAAGTCGTTACTTTCGGCGAGATCATGCTGCGCTTAAAGAGCCCCGGCTTTGACCGGCTGTTCCAGTCCCCCTCCCTGGAGGCCACCTTTGGCGGCGGTGAAGCCAACGTCTGCGTTTCTCTGGCCAATTTCGGCATGGAGACCGCGTTTGTGACGCTGCTGCCCAAGAACGACATCGGCTCCGCCTGCCTTCGGGAACTGCGGGGCTTTGGAGTGGATGTCAATCACATCGTGCGCACCGACGACCGCATGGGCATCTATTTCCTGGAGACCGGCGCGGTGCAGCGGCCCAGCAAGGTCATCTATGACCGGGCGGAATCCGCCATCGCCAAGGCCAAACCCGGGTCCATCGATTGGAAAGCAGCCTTCCATGGCGCGACTTGGTTCCACTTTACAGGCATCACCCCCGCCATCAGCCAGGGGGCTGCGGATCTGTGCCTGGAGGCGGTGAAGGAAGCAAAGGCCGCAGGGATCCATGTGAGCTGCGACCTCAACTACCGCAAGAACCTGTGGAAGTACGGCAAGACGGCTGACCAGGTGATGAAGGAACTTGTAAAGTATGTGGATACCGTTATCGCCAACGAAGAAGATTTCCAAATGGCGTTGGGGCTGAAGGCCGAATCCTCCGCTGAGGTGGAATCGGGCGAGCTGAACATTGAGCAGTACAAGGCCATCGCGGCTTTGGCCATGAAAGAATTCCCCAATATCAAGCGCGTAGCCATCACCCTTCGGGAAAGCAAGTCCGCCAACCACAACGATTGGAGCGCCTGCCTGTATAACGGCCGTGATTTCCTCCTCTCCCGCAAGTATGCCATCACCGACATCGTGGACCGGGTGGGCGGCGGCGACAGCTTCGGCGCGGGGCTCATCTACGGCATCAATACCTACGGGGACGAGAAAAAGGCGCTGGAATTTGCCGTGGCGGCATCGTGCTTGAAGCACACCATCAATGGCGACTTCAACCGCGTTTCTGTATCCGAAGTGGAAAGCTTGATGAAGGGCTCCGGCTCCGGGCGGGTACAAAGATAATTTTCCTGTTATAAATACATAGGCGATGGGCGGATGCCATACGATAGACCGTATGCATCCGC
>JAEWAH010000090.1 GCA_023391725.1 Bacillota bacterium
CCATTGCGCGGACACGGCCCGAGGCCATACCGGCAACGATATTGTCGCCCACGTGGAGGGTACCGTTCTGGACCAGGACCGTCGCCACAGGGCCGCGAGCCTTGTCCAGCTTGGCCTCGATGATGACGCCCCGGGCCAGGCGGTCCGGGTTGGCGCGCAGTTGCTGCACGTCGGCCACCAGCAGGATCATTTCCAGCAATTGATCCACACCCTGGCCGGTAATGGCGCTGACGGGGACCATGACGGTCTCGCCGCCCCATTCCTCGGCCACCAGGTTATAGGAGGTGAGGTCCTGCATCACGCGGTTGGGGTCGGCTCCAGGCTTATCCATTTTGTTGATGGCGACCACAATGGGCACATCCGCTGCCTTGGCATGGTTGATGGCTTCCACGGTCTGCGGCATCACGCCGTCGTCCGCGGCAACAACAAGCACGGCGATGTCGGTAGCCTGGGCGCCTCTAGCACGCATGGCGGTAAAGGCCTCATGGCCGGGCGTATCCAGGAAGGTGATCTGCCGCCCGGAAAGGTCCACCGTGTAGGCGCCGATGTGCTGGGTGATACCGCCAGCCTCGCCCGCGGTGACCTTCGTCTTGCGGATATAGTCCAGCAGCGAGGTCTTGCCGTGGTCAACGTGGCCCATGATGGTGATGACCGGGGGCCTTGTGACAAGCTCCGCATCGGAATCCTCGAAGTTCTCCTCGGAGAGGTAATCTTCGGCGGTCTTGTCAAGCTTCATTTCCAGCTCGACGCCAAACTCGGTGCAAACGAGGGAGGCGGTATCGAAATCCAGCTCGCTGTTGATGTTGGCCATGATGCCAAGGAGCAGCAACTTTTTAAGGATATCGCCCGCGGGCTTGCCCACGCGCTCAGTAAGGTCTTTGACGGTGATCGTTTCGGCGGTCATGAAGGCCTTTTCGATTTTGATGGGGGCCATCATCTGCTGGGCGGAGAGCTTCTTGCCAGCCCTGGCCCGCTTGCCGCCGCGCACCACATCATCGTCGTAACCGGAGAAGTTTTCCTTCACCAGCTGCTTTTTGGTCTTTACAACGCGCTCTGGATCGTGCTGGCGCACGTAATTCTTTTTGTTGGGGTCGTAGTTGGACACCCGTTCCTTTTCCATGGTGGGCGTCAGTTCCGGGGCCTTGGGACGGCCAAATCCGCCAGGACCGCCGGGCCGGGGGCCCATACCGGGACGGGGCGCGCCGCCGGGACCCATGGGGCGTGGACCGCCAAAGGAACCCTGGGGCCGGGGGCCCATGCCGGGGCCGCCAAAGGAGCCCTGGGGCCGGGGGGCCATAGGAGCGCCGGGGTTCGCGGGACGGCCATAGGGGCCTGCGGGAGCGCCGGGATTGGCGGGACGGCCATAAGGGCCGGCAGGGTTGGCAGGGCGGCCATAAGGGCCCTGGCCCGCCGGGGCGGGATTCGCGGGACGGCCATAAGGGCCTTGGCCCATAGGCGCGGGATTCGCGGGACGGCCATAGGGGCCCTGGCCCGCAGGCGCGGGATTCGCGGGGCGGCCATAAGGAGGCCGGGGCGCGGAGCCCTGCAGAGGCGCGCCGGGGGCCGCCGGCTGGCCCATAGGCCGGTTAGGAACCGGCGTAACGGGGCGCACGGGGCGCGGCGCCTGGGCAGGCGCGGGCGCTTGTATGGGCGCGGGTGCGGGCCGCGGGGGAGGTGGCGCGCTTTGCACGGGTGTGTGAGAGGGCGCAGGCGCCGCAGCAGTGGGCTGCACCGGTGCAGGCTCCGGCTCGGCTGCGGCGGGGGCGGCTTCCTCCTTAACCTGAACAGCCGCCACGGCGGGGGCCTTTGGCGAAGCTTCCTGCACCACAACGGGAACTGCAGGCGCGGGGGGCGCGGCAGGAACGGGCGTTTCGAGGACCGCAGGAGGTGCGGGAGGCGTTTCCTCCATTACCGGAGCGGCGGCTGCTTCATCCTCATCAGGCATGGTCCATGCCTTGGTATGCTGCTCCGCCAGCTTCTGCTGCTCCTCCAGTTTCTCCTGGGCGCGCCGCTGTTCATCCTCCCGGACGAACTGGCCTTCCAGCTTGCGCAATGCCTGCAAAAGGCCCTCCGCGGAATGTTTGACCCGCGTGGCTTCCTCCAGCACACTGCCGGCATCGTTGGAAAGCTCCTTGGTGGCATCCTTGAGTTTGACTTTGGTCATTCGACGCTTGCACCCCCGCATTTAATCCAGGCAATAAAAGTATGAATCCGTAAGATTTCCCTCATCCGTTCAGGCAGCACCCACCGGCGCAGGCAAGGACTTTATCGGCCAAGCCGCCGGGACGCAGAGCCAGTGCCATGCGACCAGGTTTGCCCACCGCGTTTTGCAGCATCTCCTCCGGCACCAACACCAAAGGGAGGCTGTAGTGGGCACAAGTATCGGTAAGGCGCTTGCGGGCATTTTCCGATGCGCCGCTGTCCAGAAGCGCCACCGCAGCCTTGCCCGCCCGGATGGCAGTCACGCAGGCCGCCTCTCCGGAAATCACCTGCCCGGCCCGCATGGCCAGACCAATGTACCCGGCCATCTGCACAAAATCAGGCGCTTTTCCCATCAAGTGGCTTCCCCCACATCTTCCGCATCGGGCTCATCAGAAGGCGGCGGAAGCGATTTGAGCATGGTGCGCAGCTGATCGACCACCTGATCCTCCAGCTTTTGCTCCAGCGCCCGGTCAAGCTGCTTTTGCTTGATGGCCCGGGTTAAGCACGCCTCATTGCGGCACACATACGCGCCCCGGCCCGACAGCTTGCCCGTGGGATCCATCACGATCTCCCCGGTGGGCCGCTTCACCACGCGGATCAGCTCTTTTTTGGGCTTCATCTCGCGGCAGCCCACGCACATGCGCATGGGGATCTTCCGAGGCTTCATGGCGCCACTCCTTGCTTACCGCTTACATGGTATCGTCGTCGATGTCAGGCAGGAATTCTTCTTCCTCATAGGGCATCTCCGGCACTTCTTCTTCCAAGGGCAGGTTCATCAGCTCCGCCGCCTGGGACTGGGACTTGATATCGATCTTCCAGCCGGTGAGTTTGGCCGCCAGGCGGGCATTCTGCCCTTCCTTGCCGATGGCCAGGGAGAGCTGGTTATCGGGCACCACCACGCGGCAGGCCTTTTCGCGCTCGGCCACAAACACGCTCAATACGTGGGCGGGGTTCAGGGCGTTCGCAACGAATTCCGCAGGGTCGGGCGACCACTTGATGATGTCGATCTTCTCGTTTTTCAGTTCCTCTACCACTTTATCCACACGGCTGCCCCGGGGGCCAACGCAAGCGCCTACGGGATCGATCACCGCATCGGAGGAGGAGACGGCCATCTTCGTGCGGCTGCCGGCTTCCCTGGCGATGGAACGGATCTGGACAACGCCCGAGGCAATCTCGGGCACTTCCATTTCGAACAATCGCTTGACCAGCCCCGGATGGATGCGGCTCACGCGCACCTGGGGGCCGCGCGCGCCTTCATGGCCGGTGCGCTGCACCTGCAGCACATAGACCTTGATATGGTCGTTCATGTGGTATTCTTCATTGGGCATGAACTCGCCGATCTCCATTACCCCTTCGGTGCGTCCCAGTTCCACATACACAGCCTTGGGCTCCACCCGCTGAACGATGGCGGTAAGGATCTCATTTTCCTTCTCGATGAACTCCTCGTAGACCTTGCCGCGCTCGGCCTCGCGGATGCGCTGCACGATCACCTGCTTGGCAGCCTGGGCCGCCACGCGCAAAAAGTCGCGGGGCGTTACGTCCACCTCGGCGATATCCCCCAACTGGTAATCCCCGCGGATGCGGTGGGCCTCATCCAACGAAATCTGGTTGTTGGCCTCTTCCACCTGCTCCACCACGATCTTGCGGGCCAGCACCTGCTCCTGTCCGGTGGTGCGGTTGATATGAACGCTTAGATTGGCCGGCACCTGCGTGTTTTTGGGCATGTTCTTTTTGTAGGCCGTTTTCATGGCCTCTTCAATGGTGGAAAAGAGCATTTCTTCATCAATGCCTTTTTCCCTTGCCAGGGCCCGGGCCGCTTCAACGATCTCGGATTTCATGGGATGGATACCGCCTTCCATTGGTAATGAAGCATCTCATTTACTTTACTCTTCTTCGCCCAGGTCCGCGTCTTCGATCCCCTCCAGGGAGATCACGCGCTTGACTAAGGCCACGGCCTTTTGAGGAAACCCCCTGCGGCCGTCGGGCGCATCCAGGAGCACCTGGCCATTTTCCAGTCCTGCCAGCGTCCCTTCAAATATCTTCTTGCCCTCCTGGGGCTTGAACAGGCGTACTTCCACCGTTTCCCCCATGGCACGCTCGAAGTCCTCGGGGGTCTTGATGGGCCGGTCCAGGCCCGGGGAGCAGACCTCCAGAAAATCGTATTCCAGGTGATCCACCAGCGGCTGGACCCTGCGGTGAAACGCTTCGCAGTCGCTTAAGTTGATCCCCTGGGGCGTATCCAGATAGATGCGCAGGTATTTGCCCGCGGGCTCCTTCTCCAGCGCCACGTCCACAAGTTCATAGCCCATCTCATCCGCCAGCTTCTGGCAGATAGGGCGCGCTGCCGTACTCAGATCCGCTTTGGCCATTTTTTCTCCTTATCCTTCGCACCGTCCGTCGCTACGCTAGGCCGGTGTTCCGCATCCTCCGGCTTCGCCGCCGTCTGCTCCAGGTTCACTGCGTTCGCCCTTCGGCCATCTTCGCACCGTCCGTCGCTACGCTAGGCCGGCGTTCCGCATCCTCCGGCTTTGCCGTCGTCCTGCGCATCGCGTGCACGGGCACGCTGGGCGTATATCCAAACAGGTTTTGGACAACAGAAAAGAGTGGCCTCTTATTGCTTATTGTCCCATCCCCAAACCGTAAGGCTGCCTTACGCAAAATCCCCGGGACGGATCCCGGAATGATATCGCCAAACAGGCTGCACCCGTACATATCGGAGATAGAATCAAGCAATACCCACTCTTTCGCTTACACCCTTCTTTCGATCAGTCATACCAGCAGTTCATGCCAGTGTTTGGTCTGCCTGCATTTCAGTATACCATGGCTGGAAACAGAATACAAGAGCAAAACAAGGGAAATCTATGGATTTCAAACGAGGAATGGGTCAAAAGTGTGTGAGGAGTAAGGTAGGGAGCAGGCGGAGGGCGGGCTTCCTCTGAAAAAGGAGCGGAGGGGGCGCCGTAACATTCCCCTCCCGGGGAGGGGTGGCGCGCAGCGCCGGGGTGGTCCGTAGGGTGGTCAGCAGACAACCATCCCGTCCGGCATCGCCGTCCACCCCTCCACCGGAGGGGAATGATCACCCTGCCTCCTTTATCTTGTAACCCCTCTCCCATTCCTGTATAATGGCTGAAATGCACTTCATGAACAGATGATGAGAGGTATACGAAATGGACATCACCCAAAAAATCTCCGAACGGCAATGGAACCTTAAGGATACGGGCCAGCGGGAAAGCGAACGGGAGCAGACGTTCATCGACGATATTGTGCAGAAAAATCATTTGGAGCGGGAAGTGCTTTCCAGCCTTGACAGGATCAAAACTGTGTTCGACGGCGGGGCGGGCTGCGGGCGCTTCTCCATCCTTCTGGCAAAGCGAGGCATACACGTCACGCATTTTGACATCTCTCAAACCATGATCGATAAGGCGCGTGAACTTGCCCAAGAGGCGGGCGTATTGGATTCAATCACTTTCGTGAAGGGCGCGCTGGAGGACCTTTCCGCCTACCATGATAAGCAATTCGATATGTCCATCTCCTTTGACGCGCCCATCTCCTATACGCATCCCAACCAGGACCGCGTCATCGGTGAACTGGTCCGCATCGCAAAAAAGCGGATCATGGTCAGCGTATCCAGCCGGCTGGGCAGCCTGCCGTATCTGGCCAATCCTTTGAACAAAAACCAGTTCATCCTCGATGAAAATTGCAGTGATCCATGGGTGCAATGGTGCCTTTCCAACCGCCAAAATCTGATTGAGAGCTTCCGCTTCGATAAGGCCACTGCGGAAAGGGCGCTGTCGAGCGGGCTGTTTGGCGAGGAAGAAGCGATTGAAGAATACGAAAAGGGCGGCGCGCCCTGGCCCATCACGTACCTGTTTTTGCCCGACGAATTAAAGGCGATCCTGGAGCGCTTCGGGGTCAGGAACGTCCACATGGCCGGACCGGGAGCCTACGCCAGGACAATCCCCCATGAGATCCTGCAAAAGATCATGCTCGACCCCGCGCAAAAGGCGGACTTCCTTGACTTTTGCTACAGGTATGACAAAAACCAGTATGTGCTGGGCTTAGGAAAGGACAACCTTTTTGCCAGGGGCGATCTGGAATAAATACTGCCGCGTGGGAGGCACAGATGAAACAGGACTTTTCCAACGTGACAAGCGAGCAGCTTTCCCAGCTGTTTCCCGTTTTGCTAAAAGAGCATGATCCCAGGTGGAAAGAGTACTTCCTGCAAGAAAAGGCTTTCTTGCAGGAAGTCTTTCGCGACAGGATCATCCGGATAAATCATATAGGAAGTTCCTCCGTGCCGGGGCTGCTCGCAAAGCCCACCATTGATATCCTGCTGGAAATCGCGCAGGATACCGATCTTACAGCTATCACAGCGCATTTGGAGAATGAGGGTTACGTCATAAACACGCCCAAAAGCGATCTCATCATGTATCTGAAAGGCTATACTCCCCGGGGATTTGAGGGCCAGGCCGTGCATATCCACGTCCGTTTAAGCGGCGACTGGGGCGAACTATATTTCCGGGATTACCTGACCCTGCATTCCGATGCGGCGGAAGCCTACGCAAAGCTCAAGCTTGAACTGAAGGCCCAATATCCCAACGACAGGGATGGATACACCGAGGCAAAGGGAGCGTTCGTTCAAAAATATACGGAGCTGGCAAGGGCGGAATTCCCCGGCAGGTATACCCCGGAAGCGGCCATATCGTATAAGATGGCCGACCGAGAGAGCTTAGGAAAAATATGGGACAAGAATATTGAAAACAATAAAGGGGATGCACGCTGGACAAAGTGGAAGGACGAATATATTGGTTATAATGAAAGTAATAAATACACAACTTTTCTGGTGCTGGATGGCGCCGAGCCTGTTGGCGAAGGAACTCTCATTTGGTCTCCTGAATGCAATGCCATCGCCGGACGAACACAGCTTGCAGATGGATACAGAGTTGCAAACATAAACGCATTGAGAATCGAAAAACCCTATGAGGGCCAAGGCCATATCTCCCGGCTCATAAGCGTAATGGAGCGCTTTGCAAAAGAAAAAGGGGTTGAAAGGCTGACAATTGGCGTTGAGGCGAAGGAGACAAGAAATCTTGCCATCTATTTGCACTGTGGCTTTTGCCATTTTGTGATGTCCGAGGCTGAAGGAAATGAACTAGTTCTGTACTATGAAAAAAGTCTGTAGATAAATCCGCCCGACGAACTGAAGGCTTACAGCTTTAAGAGGTGAATCGTATGGAAAAGTACACCAAGGGAGAGCTTACGGAGGCGCTCCGGGCAGTCGTATCTGTCATTCACAAATGCGAAAAAGCGCAGGAGAAATTCCCGGATGGAACTGCCCATCACACGCTTCTTAAAAACAGGCTGAAAGCCATGTATATTTCAAAGGCGCTGATTGAGGAAGCGCTGAATTCTGCAGAGTAAACCATCCGACTATGATCCTCAAATACTAGCTTGGAGGTATCCCTCTTTGTCCGTTTGCAGCTTATGCCCCCGGAACTGCGCCGCCGAGCGCACCCCACTTTCTGGCAACGGTTTTTGCGGCATGGGTTCCGATCCTGTCATCGCCAGGGCCGCGCCGCACTTTTGGGAAGAGCCGTGCATCAGCGGGACGCGCGGCAGCGGTACGGTGTTCTTTACCGGCTGCGTGCTTCGCTGCGCCTATTGCCAGAACGGGGAGGTCAGCCACCGGCGCCTTGGAAAGCACATCACCGTTCAGGAACTGGCCGACATTTTCAAACGTCTGGAAGACGAGGATGTTCACAACATCAACCTGGTGACGCCCACCCACTTTATCCCCGCCATCCTGGACGCGCTTACGCTATACCGCCCGCGCATCCCCATCGTGTGGAACACCGGTGGATACGAAAAGGTGGAATCGCTGCGGCTATTGGAAGGCGCTGTGGATGTGTATCTCCCCGATTTGAAGCACTTTTCCCCGGCCATGGGAAAGCTGTGCGCCGGAGCGCCGGATTATTTTGACTACGCCTCCAAAGCCATTATCGAGATGTGCCGCCAAACCTCCCCCGCCGTGTATGACAGGGACGGCATCATGCAAAAAGGCACGCTGGTGCGCCATTTGATCCTGCCGGGGCTCACGGGAGAAAGCATCAAACTGCTGGACTGGATCGCCGAAAACCTGCCGGAGGGCACCCCGGTCAGCCTCATGCGCCAGTACGTGCCCATGAACGGGGTGAACATCCCCGGTCTGGACAGAAGGATCACCGAAAAAGAGTACCGCCGGGTGCGGGACCATATGATCGCCCTGAACCTAAACGGTTACGAGCAGGAGTCCGAAGCCGCGGATACGGCCTATGTGCCGCCGTTTGAGGGAGAATAAGGAGCTCGCAAAAACCTTCCGCAAGAAAGTGTGCAGATCGGTCTGATGCCTTGTGTATCCCATTTTTTGACTGTATAATGGGCCGTGACTTTTTGTGAAGCGGAGGAGTACAAATGAGTATTGAAAAATGCACAAAAGAATCCTTTGCCGTGATCGGAAAAGAAGGTTCCACAAAAGATGGCGAAGGATTTATACAGCGGCTTTGGGAAGATGCGAATTCCCATTTTGGCGAGGTCGCGCATTTGGCGAAAAAGGACAGCGCAGGAAACCTGGCTGGCGTTTGGGGAGCGATGTCCGATTTTTCTCACTCCTTCAGGCCATGGGAAAACGGCTCGCAAGGTTTGTACCTGGCCGGTGTAGAGTGCATTGATGATGCGCAAGCGCCAGCCGGGTGGACAAAATGGGTCGTTCCCGGATATGAGTATATCTATGTGGAGAATGTAAACAGCGGCACTTTCTCCAGCGTTATTTCGTATTTGCGGGAGAACAATATCCCTCTTGTGGGCGCGGTGCATGATTACAATTGCCCCCAAACGGGCAAGGCCTTTATCTTTTTCCCTATTCGCAGATTGTAAGCCCATCACCGTCCAAGGCAAACTTACGAAGCAAGCAAAGAAGGATACCTTGCCGATGCGCGCGGCAGCAGATACTATGAGTCGGATATTTACGATGACAGCCGAAACAGGGAAGCTGTAAAAGAATTCGACCTGACGTTTGGATGAATCCCGGTTTCGCAGGGTTCTGCAAAGAAATGGGAGGGCTTCAAAATGCCGATGATCACGCCGAATTTCAACTTCGCGGGGTGCTGCGAAGAAGCGATCACGCTGTACAAGCGGGCCTTTGGCGCAGAGGTCGGATGCCTTTTGCGGTATTCTGCCCGTGACAAGACCGATTGGGACAGGGAGCTTACGCCGGAGCAGGAGAATTACGTCTACCACGCGGAGCTGTTTATCGGCGGGCAAAGGACATGATGTGTGATAACCTGGATGTCCCGATCCAAAAAAGCACGGCGCTGTCGCTGGTTGTCACCTTTGACACGAAGGAAGAGGTGATGAAGGCGTATGATGTGATGCGGGAAGGCAGCGAGACGATCTATCCCATGCACAGCACCACATACAGTTCCTGCGAAGTCGCGTTCATCGACCGGTTTGGTTTCCGGTGGGGATTGATGACCGAGCAGCCAGAGCGGTAGCCAGGATGTGTGCGGGGATTGGCCGGGAGGGGGCGCATATGCCTTAGGCAGAGTACTTAATAAAGTACTCTGCCTGAGCCTACCATTCGGCCATGCGGGTTCCCAAAGTCCCAACATCGCGGCAGCGCAATAAACAAGAATTGGCTGTAGTTTCGAACTTCGGATCAACGGAGGTACATATGAAAACAAAAAAGCAACAAGAGCTGGTCGATTCGTTTCTGGATGGGCTTGGTCATGAACTAGGTTCGCTGTATCGGCAAATCGTACTGTGTTTATCAGAGCTTGGCTATTATCCGCGAAAGCAGCGCTCCTATATAGTGTTTAAACACGATTTGCACAATAAGGAAATGGCGAAAATGGGCATGGCATCGGCAACGGACGCTTCTCCCTATTTTGCCTTGCGGTTTTCGGCCTGCAAAGGATATTCACAAAGATTCGGGAATGCTGTCAGAGCTTATATCAACACGAATCCAAATAAATTATTCCCGCACTGCGAAAACGGCAGATGCGTTTTTCGTGCTGATGGGCAAAGGGCTCCTTACTATGAAGTTAAGTCTCTCGATGGGGAAACTCAATCCTGCTGCGGTGCAAAAGCACTTGTGATACCAAATGATGATTTAATGGCAATGGATGAAATAAGAATGCTCATCAAGGAAGAACACAATTACTTAATGATGCATGAAGCTGGTAT
>JAEWAH010000231.1 GCA_023391725.1 Bacillota bacterium
GCTCGTCCTTTTCCCGGGCACGGTTGGCGTAAAAGGCGGGATCTACGCCGCAGTTTTCGAAAGCCTTCAACCATAGATCATACCGGAATTGTTCCGACCATCCGTCCAGGAGGCAGCCTAGGCGCCAAGCTTCGTAGAGTACATCGGCAAGCTTCCGGTCGCCTCTTGCAAAACAGGCTTCCAGGAGGCTCACCTCCGGGTCGTGCCAGTTGAAGGTCACGCCACGGATTTGAAGGGCTTTGCGCAGATAGGCCTGCTTTTCCTTTAATTGATTGAGGGTATCCTGCCCCGCCCACTGGAAGGGGGTGAAGGCTTTGGGCACAAAGCTGGAGGCGCTGCACGTTACGGTAAGCCCCTTGGCCCGCTTTTCCCGAGGCACTGCAAAGTAAGCTCCCACCACGCTTTGGGCCAGCTCGCCGATACCATTCAGATCCTCGCTCGTTTCCGTGGGCAGACCGATCATGAAGTAAAGCTTGATATTGCTCCAGCCGCCGTTAAAGGCATCAGAAACGGCGCGCAGAAGGTCATCCCTGGTGACGCCCTTGTTGATCACGTCCCGAAGCCTCTGGGTGCCCGCTTCTGGGGCAAAAGTAAGGCCGGACTTGCGCACTTTTTGAGTCTCTTCCAGGGATTCCTTCACCACACTGTCGATGCGCAGCGACGGCAGGGAGACGGAAACACGTTTTTCCTGGAACTTCTCGATGAGTTCCCGGGCCAGATCCGGCAGGCAGGAATAATCCCCGCTGGAAAGGCTGGATAGAGAGATTTCCTCATAGCCGGTGCTGTTTTCCAGCTTTTCGGCAAGCTCCAGAAGCTTTTGAAGGCTGCGCTCCCGGACAGGACGGTAAAGCATGCCCGCCTGGCAGAAACGGCAGCCCCGGGTGCAGCCCCTCATGATCTCCAGCATGATCCTGTCATGGACGATCTCGGTATAGGGCACCGGGATGCTCTCCGGATAAAAGGCTTTATCCAGGTCCAGAACGACACGCTTTTTGACCCTTTCGGGCGCCTCGTTGCAGTTTGGCGCAAAGGAAGCCAAGGTTCCATCCGCGTTCCAGGCCGCATCATACAGCGAGGGAACGTACACGCCGGGGATGGAAGCCAGTTTTTTCAGGCATTCCATGCGGCCCGCGCCCCTTTTTTTCCAGTCACGGACAACTTCCAAGACATCCAAGGTAGCCTCTTCCCCATCCCCCAGCACGAATGCATCGATAAAGGCGTGCAAAGGCTCAGGATTGAAGGCGCATGGTCCCCCGGCGATGACGATGGGATCGCCCTGCCGCCTCTCCCGGGAGAGTACGGGCACACGCCCCAAAGAGAGCATCTCAAGAATGTTGGTATAGCTCATCTCATACTGAAGGGTAAAGCCAACGATATCAAACTGATGAAGCGGCGTCCTTGTTTCCAGGGAAAACAGGGGTACATCCTTTTCCTTCAAAAGGGCCAACATGTCCACCCAGGGCATGCACACCCGCTCGCACAAGGCGTAGGGCTGGCTGTTGATGAGGGCATAGAGAATCTTCATGCCCAGGTGGGACATGGCGACCTCATAGGTATCTGGGAAGCAAAAAGCAAACCTCACCTGAGCATCTGCCCAGGGTTTGAGGAGCGTATTCATTTCACCGCCGGTATACCGGGCAGGCTTTTGGACCTGATCTAAAAGCGCTTCAATCTGGTGTTGCAAAAGGGTTCCTCCTTAGGATTTGTCCAGCATTTACTGTATCATGAAGCGGCAGTGAGGTCAACAGTTTGACAGAATTCTTCTGTACGCTTTCCATAAAAACTGCACATATGCCCCATAGGCTTAAACCTGCCTAAAAATATGGAAAAGAAACCCCTCCGGGCGACCGGAGGGGCTCACTGTATATTTGGAGTTATGACCATGATTCACGCTTCCAGCATTTCCTGCCAGGCGGGTTTCTTCCAGCCGATGGTCACGCCCACACGCATGTCGGCAGCCCGCCAGGTAACCTTTTGGAAGCCCACGGCCTCCAGAGCGGCCAGCATTTCATGCTTTCCATACAGGACGGGGGGTTGTGCATCCTCCCAGCGCCCGGAAAAACAATTGATCAACTGCCGAAGGGGCGCGGGATACCAGGTCGTAGCCAGCAGGAATTGCCCGCCGGGCTTTAGGACCCGCAGCGCTTCTTTCAGCGCCTTTCCGGGGTCTTCCATAGAATAGAATGGCAGACCGCATAGAACCACGTCGAAGGAAGATTCCCGCCAGGGAATATCTTCAGGCTGGGCATACAAAATATCGGCCTCTGAAAGCATGGCACGGACGGAGCGGGACTGTTCCAATGTGGACGCAATGCCGCACAGGTCGGCCTCTACCCGCTGGTTGATAAGTTTTAGCAGCATGCCGTTGCCGCACGCCATATCAAGGACTTTGTCCCCGGAATCTATAACAGCCCACTGATTCAGAGCATGCATAGCAGGCGTCAGCCGCCCTTTTGCCGTCATATTCAGCTTAGGCAATACAGGTTGATTCTCCGCTTTTGAGATCATTCGTGTGCCTCCTTGCCGGGCATATGTACACATATTTCATACACCCGACGCTATTATAGCACACTTTTGCAAAACATGAAAGCTTTTTGTAATAAAAATTTAATTTTTACATTTCTAGTTTGGCGTAACTACTATCTGCCTCCCGAAGGAGCATGAAATAGGAGCCGCAGGTCATAAAAGCCAGCACCAGGGCCAGCAGCCAGGAAACGAGACCCAGAGAAACACCCAGGCTGTAAAGGCCCCATACGCCAAACCCAAGGGCGAAGGCAATTGCCCAGGTAAGGAACATAAACAGAAGCGCCATGGGATTTTGCTTGATTGCCTCGGTTTCATTCCGCCAGTCAAACCTTGGATGCTTCACATCCAGGACAAGACTCAGTGCATTGGCGAAGAACCCGAAAAGCAGACCCATTACAAAGGCGGCGGTCACATAAAGCGCCTGGCCAGGCAATAGGATCAGCATTGTAATCAGGGTAGTAAGGCAAGTGAGGAAGTTGATGGAGAAACCAAATAGCTGCTTTGCCATCAGCTGCGTCCTATAAGGAACGGGGATCATCCGGGTGAAGGGAAATCTTTTTCCCTCCCGTGAAACAGCGGTGGCTCCGGCCATGTTGACGGTAGAAACAAATGCCATGGCAGCGGCGATCACCAGCATGACCTGATCTCCATGAGCCTGGCGAAGCACCTGACTCAAAAGCTCCGACAGTTCGCCATTGCTGCCCGAGCCCAGGGAAAATGCCACCATCATGATGGGGAGCAGTACGATCCCAACCAGGCCATTAAGGGCATAAGCCGGGACACGGAGGACCTCCTTCCACTCCCTAAAGAAAAGCGCCATGATCGGTGAACGCCTTAAGGCAAAATCAGAAGCGCGAAGCTTGCGGCGCTTTGTTTTTTGAAAAGTTTCATTTTGAAGGATCGACAGCTGCAAAAACGACTTACCGGTGAGCAGCAGAACCGCACCTACGGCCACCGCGGAGGAAAGGACAAACAAGAAAAAGTCCTGAACAGACTGGGCGGAATTGCCCGCCACCCCGGACGTGGCCCACAGCACAGGAGGGATACCGCCGGTAATCGATTCCAACTGACCCCTGCTCCCCATGAACATCTGCAAAAAGTAGTCGTTGCCCGCGTCCTTGGGAATCCCGCCGTATAGCCGCATCTGCAAAGGGAGGACCAAAGCGATTAGCAAGAATCCCCCGATCACGGCCCACCTGTCCCGGTGCCTAAAGAGGCTGGAAAAGCGGATCAGCAGCGAGGAAAGGAGCGTGCTTAATGCCAGCGGCAGGCAGGGAATGAACAATGCTGTGACCGCAGCCTTCAGGTAGAAGGCTGCCGCCTGGCCTGTACGAATACCGTACAGAATGCAAACGGGCAGAAAAATCAGCGCGGCCACCCCGATTTCCCCCAGAAGCACTACCGCCAGCTTCGAAGCCATGACAGATTGAGAGGAAACGGGCAGGCCTGACAAAAACGCGTTGTCACGGCTGAAATACAGCACGCTGACCACATGAAAAAAGCCGATCATGAGCGTCGCCGCCATGCACAGAAGGATTACCATGGACAGCAAAAGCTCGGGCACATGGATCATGATAAAGGCAGTCAGCATGTTATCTGCAAGAAAGATCACTGTTCCCAAAATTGAACCAAACGCGAGGATAAAAGCCAGGCCGATCAAAACAGGCCGCCACTCCCTGAAGGAGCTTAACTGTTTGGGGAGCCAGTGGCTGGGCTTGAGCGCCTTCAGGCGAAGGTAAAGCTGCAGCCGCAAAAGGGTAAGAAACGCGTTCATTCCTTCTCCTCCCCCGCTATGTCCCTGGTCATTTCAAGGAAAGCCTCTTCCAAAGAAGACTTATGCTCCCCGGAAAGAATCTCCTCCATGGTCCCTACCGCAAGGAGTTTCCCATGGGCGATGATGGCGATGCGGTCGCAGAGCTTTTCCGCTACATCAAGTACATGGGTGGAGAAAAACACCGTGTTCCCCGCCTGGCAGTGGGCACGCATCTCTTCTTTGAGCAAATGCACCGCCATGGGGTCAAGACCAGTCATAGGCTCATCCAGCACCCACAGGGGCGGCTGATGGATCAAAGCGCCGATGATAGTGAGCTTTTGCTTCATGCCGCGGGAATAGCTTCTGATGGGCTGCCCCACCGCATCCGCAAGTTGGAACAAGGACAAATACTTCTCCAGGTGCGCCTTGCGCTGAGCTCCGTCTACCTGATAGATGTCGGCCAGGAATTGCAGGTATTCCAGCCCCGTAAGCCGCTCATACATCTCCTGATTATCCGGCACAAAACCGATCAGCCGCTTGGCCTCCATGGGGTCATGCGCAATATCATATCCGCCAATCCGGATGCTCCCCGAATCAGGAGACAGGATGCCGGTCAAGAGGCGGATGGTGGTAGTTTTTCCGGCGCCGTTGGGGCCGATGAAGCCGAACACCTCGCCCTTTTCTACATGCAAAGAAAGGCTGTCCAGCGCCTTCACCTTGCTCTTGGCGTATTGCTTG
>JAEWAH010000237.1 GCA_023391725.1 Bacillota bacterium
TTCATCATTTCCAGCAGGCGGATGGTGGCAATCTTGATGGGTAACATCATGCCCACGATGATTACATAGAAGATGAAGGTCGCCACCTTCCCGCGCCAATGAGCCAGAGCGTAAGCTGCCAGGGAGCCCAGCACCAAGATCAGACCCAGGGACACGACCACGACCGTAATACTGTTGAGGAAGTACTGAAAGTAGTTCCCGTCGCCAAACACCGTCATATAATTGTCAAATGTCCATTTGGCTGGCAGCCAGAAGGGGTTCTTATAAATCTCTACCTTAACTTTGAATGTATTGATCAAAAGCACCCAAATGGGAAACAAAGCCACCACAGCCCAGATGATCAAAATGATATGGGAAGGGATATGCATATTGGCGATGCGGATGGAGCCGGTGCGCTTCTCTTTCGCATCCACTTTTATGGACATGCTTATTTCCCCTCCTTCGTCTGGGTCGTATGCAGTGTGGGGATCACGCCCGCCAGAAGCATGATAAAGACGCTGGTGGAGATGGCTGCGCCAAGGCCCGGCTCCGGGATGCCTATGGGATGCTGGCCCGCCACGCCGTAGCGGTAGAACAGAGAGCCGATGAGGTCTGTGGAGTAATCCGGCGAGCCGTTAGGCGTAGCCATGGCGTAGATGATATCGAAAGCATTGAAATTGCTTACAAACGTCAGGATGGCGATCATGCCCACCACAGGCATGATCAGCGGCAGCTTGATGCTTAAGAACTGGTGCCAGCTGTTCGCCCCCTCAATGAGGGAGGCCTCGATAAGATCGTCGCTGATGCCCTGCAGCGCTGCCACAAACATCATGGTGGGGATACCGATCCACTGCCAGCAGGAGACGAGGGAGATCACGTTCAGCGCCGTGGAAGTCTCGCCCAGCCAGGGTTTCACAAGAAAGCCCAAGCCCAAGCTCTTTAGCGTACTCCCACCCCAGTTTGGGTTTAGCATGAGCTTAAACAGATACCCCGTCACCAGCACGGCGATGGTGCAGGGAAGGAAGATAACGGATTGATAAAAGGTCACAAACTTCATGGTTCGGTTTGTGAGCAGCACCGCAAAGAAAATGCCCAATACATTCTGTATCAGCATATGGAAAGCGAAAAATACCCAGGTATTGCGGAAGGCTCCCCAAAACCTGGCCGACACGGTGGCATCCGTAAAGAGCTTTACGTAGTTGTCAAAGCCTGTAAATACCCGGGAGCCCGTGGTGCCGGTATACAGGCTCAGACGCACGGAATCCACGAGTGGATAGGCCATGAACACGAGATAGACCAGAAGCGCCGGCAGGATGTAGGCGATCCAGTAGCTTCCCCCCGGATTGATGCTTCCGCCGCCCCGGTACTGAAATTTTGCCGGGTGTTTCGTCACCATGCTTATCTCTCCTCATAAAGCCGATGGAATGGCAGCCTATTCAAAAACCCGCAAGGCTAGGAGCCAAGCCCGCAAAATAGGGAGCCTATACGATAATAAGTGACCAATTTTGCGGGCGATGGCGACAACGCAAGCAAAAAATGCCGTTCCACGGAAGGCATTTTTGCGGTCGCGGGATTTTTCAATAGGCTGAAACCTTGGGGACCGTTTGTGCGGTCCCCAAGGTTTCTTTGCCAAGAATGGGTATTAAAGATTATTTCGCCTCAGCTGCGGCCTGGATGGCATCGGCGGCCTTCTGCGGGTCGGTCTCGCCGCGGATCAGAGCGTTGAGCTGTTGCAGCATGGGATCGTAGAGCTTCATCAGCTTGGGCCACACGAAGCGGGCGTCGGTCACCTTGCCTTCGTTCAGGGCCAGGATCTCGGTCACGCGGGGGTTTTTGAAGGTGATGGGGGCGTTGATCATGGGGAAGAAGCCGGCGGGCAGGTAATCAGCGGTGATCTGCGCGCCTTCTGGCGTGGCGATCCAAGCCAGGAAAGCCTTGACCTCCTCAGGATGCTTGGTGGCGGCGTTGCCGGCGATGGCCATGTCAGGATGGAAGCACATACCAGCGGCTGCGCCTGCGGGAGCCGGGAAGGCCATGGAACCCCAGTTTACGCCGTACTCGTCAAAGGTGCCGCAGCTCCAGGAGCCATCCATCAGCATGGCGGACTGGCCGGTGGCGAAGTAAACGCCGGCGTCGTTGTTTTCCATGGTGCTGTAGCCATCGGGCAAATAGTCACGAATCTGGGCGAAATCGGAGAGGATCTTCACAAATTCGGGGTCGCTAAACTTCTTCTCGCCCTTTTCATAGGCGGCGCGGGCTTCGGGGCCGGGGATGTAGTTGGGGACCATGCCCAGGAACACGCACTCCAGAATGTCCCAGTTGCTGGCAATACCATTGGCCAGAGGGGTGATGCCGGCATCCTTGAGCTTCTTGCAGGCTGCGATGAAATCTTCCCAGGTGGTGGGCACTTCGATGCCCTGCTGAGCAAAGATGTCCTTGTTGTAATAGATGGGCTGGGAGACCGCGGCGAAGGGAACGGCAAAGATCTTGCCATCAGCCGTGGACCAGGGTTCAAGGCTGGCGGGCACGAAGTTTTCCTTCACCCCGGTGAGGTCGGAGACATCCATGTTGAAGCCGGCGGTGAACAGTTCGGCGCCGGTTTCATAGGAACGGGAGTAGAACAGGTCCGGGCCGGTCCCGGCATCCAGCTGCATACGCAGCACGGAGTTGTACTGAGCCGAGGTGGTGGGCTGGAAAACGATGCTCACGCCGGTCAGTTCCTTGTACTTGGCCAGCAGCGCCTCCACCATGGCCGTATCATCGGTACGCCAGGAGCCCATCGTGAGTTCGACGCCCTCAGCCAGGCTAATAGCGGGCGCGACGAGGAGAAGGGTGACGACCAGCAGCAGGGAAAGCAGTTTTTTCATGTCCTTGTCTCCTTTTCATCGATTCTGTACCTAAAAGCGCGATGCCTTCGCGCGATACAGCGCCTTTTTGCAGGGGGGTCGTGAGTGTACAAAGAACAAGGGCTTTCGGGCAAGCCGCTATTGGCTGGTCCGTAAAGCGTCAGCAGGCCATGAGCAAGTATATGCCAGTGACTATTGGCATAAACCGCAATACTGACAGGCAAATTAATAAAAGGTCTCTAAGAATTCCTCCTTTTTCTGCAGGAATCGTGGCGTAATGATTCATATACCTATTTGTTTCAATTTGAAATTATTTATTGCAACCGATTTTGGCGAATGCTATAATTTCCATGTTGTATCTCAGGGCCGGAGGAACATATGACTGCCGTTAAAAGCCAAAACAGGAGCAGGATGAGGCTTTCCAATATCCAGATGGTACTCACGCTCCTGGAGCAGTTCCATCCCATTTCCCGAACGGAAATCGTGAGCATGACGGAACTCAGCCCCGCCAGCGTCACGCGCATCATTAACGCCCTGATAGGGCTGGGTCTGATCTGCGAAACGGAGAGCGTAGGCGCAGGCCAGCGGGGCCGCAAGGCGGTAAATCTAAGCATCAAGCCCGACGGGCTGTATGTGGCGGGCGTCAGCGTAGAGGCCGACAGCCTTAGGCTGTGCCTGATGGATTTTGGCGGGGAGGTCGTGGGCAGCTTATCCACTGCCTTGGACGTGTCACGCAGGTACACCGAAGATGAGATCGCCTGTGCGGCTTTTGAGCTGTATCAAAAAATGCCCAGCGGCCTGATCGCTGACTTGTCCCGGGTGCGCGCTGTGGGCGTTGGCGTGGCCGGGGTCACCGACCCCAAGCGGGGGGTGATCCTGCAATCCGACCAGATGCGCTGGTCAGGCGTTGATTTAGGCGGCGCGTTTTTTCGTGCCTTCCATATACCTGTATGGATCGAGAACGACGTGAAAGCCTGCCTCATGGGTGAGCGGGCGCGGCGCGGGATGGAAGACATCGAGCACATGGCTTATCTGCTGGTGGGTTCCGGCGTTGGGTTGGCCACTGTATCCAACGGACAGCTGATCCGCGGCGAAAACAACGCGGCGGGCGAGATCGAGCATGTACCCCTGGGGCCTGGCACCCAAGGCCTGGACACGCTGGAGTTGCACCTCACCGAGGCGGAGATCATCAAAAGGGCCCAGTCGGTAGACCCCTCCATCCGCCTTGTGGAATCCATTGTGACGGCCTACCGGCAGCAGATGGACTGGGCTGTATTGCTTATCAACGATTTCATCAGGTACCTGAAACTCACCCTGGCGCTGATCAACGGCCTGCTGAACCCGCGCCACATCATTTTAGGCGGGTCCATCATCCCCAAATTGAGTGATCTTTTGAAGGATGTGACCGAGGGCAGCCAGGTGCTGATCGGAGAGGATTACGGGGACACACTCATGACCGGCGCGGCGATTTGCGCACTGCGCCATGCCACGCAGGGGCTTGTCACCGGACAGATCGCGGGCGAGCCTTCTGCTTCCAGGAATGATGCGAGGTGAACGGTATGAAAACGCTTGTGGAGATCTGCTGCGCTTCGGCGGAGGATGTATTGGAAGCCGCCCGGGGCGGCGCAGACAGGGTGGAGCTGAATTCGGGCATGTTTTTTGGCGGACTGACGCCTTCTCTGGGAACGCTTGAAATTGCGCTGGAGTCGGGCATTCCCATTATGGCCATGGTCAGGCCCCGTCCGGGTGGGTTTTGCTATACGGACGCGGAGTTCCGCGTGATGCTAAAGGATGCGCGGCGTCTTTTGGAGTATGGGGCAAGTGGAATCGTGTTCGGTTTTTTGCATGAGGATGGCACGGTTGATGAAGATTGCGTAAAGGCGATGCTTGACGTAATCAGCGGTGCAGAATCGGTGTTTCACCGGGCCATCGACGTGACGCCGGATTGGAAAAGCGCGCTTCAAACGCTGATGGAGCTTGGCGTCACACGTGTCCTGACCAGCGGGCAGGCGGCCAATGCACCTTTAGGTATGGATACCATCTCGCAGATGATCCGCTTTACCGGGAACAGGATCGAAATACTGCCAGGCGCGGGTATCAAACTGCATAATGCACAGAAGATCATCGAAGCCACGGGCTGCAATCAAATTCATCTGTCCGCCGGTCAGAGGCAGGTGTCGGATCCATCGGCATCAAACAGCCGTAATATCCGCTTTACCGGCTCCACCTGCCCTCCGGACGACCGGTACGAGATCACAGACGCCGAGGCTGTGGCCGCCGTCATCGCAGCAGTGAAGGGCTGAATGTCAGGAAAGAAAGAAGGAAGCCTTCTTCATGAAATACGCAATGATCGGGACCTGGAAGATGAGCTTTGCGGGGGTCTCTCAGGC
>JAEWAH010000260.1 GCA_023391725.1 Bacillota bacterium
CGCTTGAGCCGGGGCTGAGCGAGCCCGAGGGATTCGAGATGGTGGAGTTTGAAGGCGGCCTCTACGCCTCGGCGGTCTCACGTGATGAGGACGACAGCGATGGTCAGCGGGTCCACCGCGGCATCAAACGTTGGGTGGAGCATAGCGAGTGCTTTGAACTGGATGAGCGCTCGGATCATTATACAATGTTCCATATCATCGGCACGCCTCAGATCAAAGAGGTTATGGGGTACAGTCAGTTGGAGATATATGTGCCCATCCGCATAAAGGAACGGAACGGTTTGCAGCGGTTACGGACACCCGAAGAGCGTGCAGCCATTCGCAAGCGGATCAATGATGCGGGCACGCTGTTCTTTGATTTTCTGGGGGACGGGGAGCATATGCAAAAAGTGAAATCGCCTCATTATACGCTCATCCGCCCCAAAGATGGCGAGGCAGGCTCCACCACGCTCTACGATATCCGCCTTGATGGCTTGTCCGGGCAGGAAGTGAACGATCTGATCGACCAGATCAAGGCCATGCATATCCACGTGTGGTGGGATATTTGCTTTCCCCAGGAGATCAAGCAGCAGATATTTGGCGTAAGGCCAGCGCCCGCGCCGGAACCGAATGACGAAGAATCCTATATGGCGATGATGAAGGAAGAAATGCATGCCTATCCTCCAGCGGATGAACACATCACCGTCCAGCGTGTCAGAAGCGCTCAGGAATTTGCCCGCTGGGCGGAATTGAGTAATGCATTTTTTCAGGAGGGGATGCTGGTGCATCCTGAGTATCACTATCATCTGTGCGCGCAAGGGAATATGGACTGCTATATCGGTCATATAAACGGTCAGGCCGCCGGTGTTTGCTGTATGATGAAAAGGGACGAGCTGGCAGCGCTATACCTGGTAGCAACTGCACCGGAGCATTGCCATAAGGGGGTAGCTACGGCGGTTTGTACTGCTGCTATCAACAATGCCGAGCGTGAAGGCGCTCAGTTGTTCACCGCATGTGCATGGCCGTCTATCAAACCACTCATGCGAAAGTTGGGCTATATGTATTATTGAGTATTCTGTCAGGCAGCCTTCAATCC
This sequence comes from Bacillota bacterium, assembly GCA_023391725.1. Lineage (GTDB taxonomy): Bacteria > Bacillota > Clostridia > Christensenellales > Aristaeellaceae > JAEWAH01. The sequence continues at coordinate 1,076 of JAEWAH010000260.1, forward strand.
GTCCATTCGAGGCTGTTTGCGGGCGCTTATAAGATACCATGTCATAGAGGAAAGGCCTCGCAGCAGCGCCGTAAGGCTGATGGCGCCCCACACGCCCTGAACGCCCCAAATGCCCACAAACAGCCATGCCAGCAGGACTCTCAGCACGTTGGTCGCGACGCTTACGATGGAAGGGGGAAGTGTTCGGCCGGTCCCCTTAAACGTCCCGCCCGATACCGCCTCCAGGCATTGAGGGATCTGGCAGAAGGCGAGGATTCGCAGATACACGATCCCCAGACCCTGCACATTGGGGTCAGGCAGGAAAAAAAGGAACAAGTCGCCGCCCAGGAACCACAAAAGCAGCGTTACCAGGATGCCCCATACGCCCATTGCCCACAGGGAGAGCTTGAACCCTCGATGTATCCGCGACCAGAGGCCCGCGCCGCAATTCTGGCCCATGAACGACACAAGCGCGGAACCGTATCCACCACCGATGAGCCAGGTCAGCGATTCGATTTGAGAGCCGATGCGCCCCACCGCCAGGGCGTCCTGCCCAAAGGGAGAGACCATACTGGTGGTGATCATGGCAATAAAGGTAAAAAACGCGCTTTCTGTGCTGATGGGAGCGCTCCAGCGGAATATCTGCTTCAAGATGTGTGCGCTGGGCTTTGCAATAAAACTAAAACTTGCAAACGGACGGGAGGCGGAACGGCGCACAGCCATCGCCATGAGCAAGAGTGCCACAAACTGGGCGATCACCGTGGCAATGGCCGCACCGACCACGCCCATATCAAAAGCAAATATGAACAGTGGGTCCAGAACCATATTGGTGATGAGGCCGGCGGCGTTCACGAAAAACGGCACCCGGGAATTGCCCGAACCGTTGAAGCACCCTACCAACGCCGCGGTCATGAAGCTGAACGGAACGCCTATCGAAACGATGGCCAAATAGGTTTCGGCAGAAGAAACTACCTCGGCCTCCCGGATGGAAAAAAAGCCTATCAGGGGACTTTTAAACAAGAACAGCGCTAGCCCAAACAAAACGCCAAGCAGGGTGGAAAGCATAAAGGCATTTTCGCCGTAACCTCTGGCGGCGGCAGCATCGCCTCGGCCAAGATTTTGGCTCACGCCTATCTCCGCGCCCATGCGCCCCATCATCAAGAGCGACATGCTCAGCCAAAGATACAGGCCGCATGTTCCCGACGCCGCCACCGCCACCGTGCCATTGGGCAGCCTGCCCAGCCAAAACATATCGGTGAGGTTGTAGGACATCTGGATGAGTTGGGTGCCCATGATAGGTAATGCGATGACAAAAAGCTTGTTCAGGATGCCGCCGGTGGTCAGGTCATAGCTTGCGTTTCGTTTATGCTGCAAATTGATTCGCCCTTCTGTTTCGTGGCCGTATATCCTATGCGGCCGCTACTTTGATTTTTTCTCGCGCAGTACGCAACAGGAACAATGATACCATTTGCAGCGTGAGTGTTCAAGATGAGGGGAAAAGAACGCACAATCTCGATATAAAAAGCCGCCTCTTTCGAGGCGGGCTGGCGGCGCTTATTCTGCCGCATGGTTTCCGTGACCGCATATCCTATTGTTTTATTTTGCCGACAACAGGCACCCTGTTCAGGACACTCGTGCCGTGGGGGGATGCTTCCTTGATCTCCTTGGTCAGATCCTTTCCGGCGGTATATCCCTCGTGCGCGCCGTTGCGCCAGTTGCGATCATTGGAGACGTCGTAGATCACCCCATCTACCGCAATGTAGGCGGGCTGTCCGTTCTTGCCGTCATAGGCCGCCAGTTCCTCAATGGTGAGTTCCAGCTGGCCGGAAGCGGGGCTCTGGACGGTGGGGGAAGCGGTGGGTGAAGCTGTGGCCGTAGCGGCGATGGTTGCTGTGGAAACTGGGGGAGTGGCCGTGGCGATAGGCGCCTGGTTAGCGGCGCAGCCATACAGAACGACAAGAGCCAGGGAAAGCATCAAGACCAAAGCGATATTCTTTCTTTTCATAAAGGGCTCCTTTCAAAAGTGGATGTACTGATGGATCCGTTCCGTAAATAGTATGGACAAAGCAACAGACAAAGAAACCTCCGTGAGCTTTTCTGCTGCGGAGGTTTGATTACCCGAGGGGCGGTATATCATGAACAGCACAAAGGCGAAGAGCAGCCACTTCACGCGAGATTTGATGCTTTTACATTCTGGGAAGCGCAAATGACTTTTCCCGCTTGAAGAAAACAGGCTCTGGATAAGCATCACATCTCACCACTGCCGTCACATTTCTATACCCATCTGAAACAACGCGATAAGAGGCGCTCGTTGTTTTCCTCCTCGGGATGATATATAGCAAGTAATTTATTGGCTAATCGTTTGATTCTTATTTCCCGTCACGAAAGAGAGCCATATCAACCCGCCGAATAAAGCGCCGCCGCCTGCCATGTTGCCTAAAGTCACAGGCAGCAAATGATGCAGCAGAAAGCCGCCGAAGGTTACGCCTTCCATGGGACCGGCAGCAAAAGCGGCGGTAAAGTAGTACATGTTGGTTACACTGTGCTCCGTCCCGGTAAGCACAAACAGAACGATGGGGAAATAAAGAGCAAGGATCTTGCCGGAAATGCTGCTTGATCCGTAGCTCATCCACACGGCGGTGCAGACCAGAAGATTACAGATCACACCTCTGAAAAAGGCACTCGACCAGGTAAGACTATATTTTGATTGGGCTGTATGAAGAGTTGCCTGAATAAAGAGAGCATCCATGCCCCGTGCGCCCATAGTAAGCAATGCGACGATCGCAGCGCCCAGGAAGTTGCCCAGGAATATCACGGCCCAGCAGCGCAATATGGCGCGGATGTGAATCCCGTCCTTACCTAAAGCCAGAGGCATAAGGCAGGAGCTGGTGAACAGTTCACCCCCGCAAATCAGGATCATAGCCAGGCCTGATGGAAATAATAGCGCAGCAATGAGCTTTGCAACGTGTTGATCTTCTAATAACGCATACACACTGTTAGCGCCAAAGGCTGCCAATGCGATTAAGGCTCCGGCCAGCACAGCCCGGAAAAATAGGATGGACACCGGCATTTCAGCCTTGTGTTTTGCGATACTATGGTAGTTCGCCGCGATTTCCTGTGGTGAATAATTCAATAAAGCGCCTCATTCCGACTGCATTCAAAAAGGTCTTGAGAATTAAATATTCTCAAGGCCTTTGTGGTGGTGCTTACTGGACTCGAACCAGTGACCCCGTCGATGTGAACGACGTGCTCTACCAACTGAGCCAAAGCACCAGGTAGAAGTTTTTCGCCGCATTTATGCGTTGTTTTTTCAGCGGCATGGAGTATCATACCATACGGAAAATAGCTTGTCAATACGCAAACTATCGAATCTTGCTCGCTGCTTTCATCAAAAAGGCGGGCGGCCTGCAACTGGGCCGCCCGCAGCTGTGCTATTGATTTTAAGACCTGAAACGCTGCCGCTGGGGAACTTGCTTTCGCACCTTAAAGCTGCTTACCTTGGGCCTCCCATGAAGAAAAGGGCCATGGTACCCGGGCCGGAGTGGGAGCCGATGACGGGCCCTATGAACCCGATCAACACATCCTTGACGTGCAGTTCTTCCTTGAAGACGGAGGCCAGCCACTGGGCTTCTTCCAGACAATCGCCGTGGCTGATGAAGATGGTCTGTTTTTCCGGCTCGAAGGCGGTTTCCTTCGCTTTGTCGAACAGTTCGCGCAGCGAGCGCCTACGGCCCTGGACCTTATTCATGGGAATCAGCCGACCCTCGTTGTCCACATGTAGCACGGGCTTGATCTTCATGATTCCCCCCAGGTACGCGCTGGCGGCGGATACGCGGCCGCCCCGGCGAAGGAACTGCAAATCGTCCACGGTGAACCAATGGCAGACCTTCAATAAATTGTCGCGTACCCACTGGGCGGTTTCTTCAAGGGAGGCGCCGGAATCACGCATCTTCAGCGCGTAGTGCACAAGCAACCCCTGGCCCAGGGAGGCGCACTTGGAATCGATCACGATGAGTTTTCCATGAGGATATGCCGCAATCACCTCGTCCTTCGCGGTCTCGGCTGCCTGATAGGTGCCGCTTAAGGCGCTGGAAAAGGCGATGCACAAAACCTCCCGCCCGGCGGAGAGATGAGCCTGAAAAACTTGCTTCCAATCCTCAACATTGACTTGGGCGGTAGTGGCCACCACGCCCGAACGCAGCTTCGCATAAAATGCACGGGTGCCTTCATCGGTTCCATCCGGAACCGTAAACTCTCCGCCTATTTGATACATCATGGGAAGGACAGTCAAATCCTTTTGTTTTTGCATATATTCCGCGGGGAAATCCGTGCCGCTGTCCGTAACGATCCAGAAAGACATTTGGGCCTCCTTTGGCGGCGCTTCGTAAGCCCGCCGATTCCTTACATTGGTATGGATAATCATAACAGACAGTAAGTTTCCCGTCAAGAATCTGCGATATGTATGAAAAAATCCCCGCTCATTGCGAGCGGGGATTTTGGAAAGCCTATTACTTGATCTCGACGACAGCGCCGACTTCGGCAAACTTGGCCTTGATCTTCTCGGCTTCTTCCTTGGATGCGCCTTCCTTGATGGTCTTGGGGGCGGCTTCCACGATGTCCTTGGCTTCCTTCAGGCCCAGGCCAGCGATGACTTCGCGAACGACCTTGATGACCTTGATCTTTTCGGCGCCGGCATCCTTGAGGATGACGTCGAATTCGGTCTTCTCTTCCACAGCCTCAGCGGGGGCGACGGCGGCAGCGCCGGCAACCATGGCAACGGGGGCAGCGGCAGACACGCCAAACTTGGCTTCCATGGCCTTGACCAGATCGTTCAGCTCCAAAACCGTCATAGACTCGACGGCTGCGATGAATTCCTCATGCGTCATGGGAAATACCCTCCTCGTTTTTTCGGTTTTTCGATTTAGATGTCCGCTTCAAGCGGCAGTACTTTCAGAGATCACTCGGTCTCGCCAGCCTTTTGCTTGCGCACTGCTTCCAGCACGCGCACAAAGCCCGCAACGGAGTTGGTCATGCAGCCCAGCAACCGGGCCAGCAGTACTTCCCGGCTGGGAAGCTCGGCCAAAGCATGTACTTCGCTGGCATTCAACACATTCCTGCCCAACAGGCCAGCCTTGACTTCCAAAGCGGTCGTCTTGGTCTTGGTGATGAAGCCATCGATGACCTTGGCGGGGGATACGGCATCCGCCATACCAAAGGCAAAGGCGGAGGGACCGGCCAGTACATGATCCAGGGCGGTGATGCCCAGATCGTCCAACGCGCGGCGCACCAGGGTGTTCTTCAGCACGCAGTATTCCACCTGTGCTGCACGGCACTGATTACGAAGCTCGGTGACCTGTTCCACCGTCAGGCCGCTGTAGCTGACCACCACGACGCGTTTGGCGTTTTGAAGCTTGTGGATGATGTCGGCGACGACTTCCTTTTTGACTTCCAAGTTTTTGCTCATTTCCTTGCACCTCCTTCTTTTAGAGATAAAAGAAAACCCTTGCGCAGGCGCAAGGGTGAGCAAAATCATAATCTTTGCATCCTTACACCTCGGCTGGTGAAGCGAGAGCGCTTCCTTACCCGGGAAAATCCCGGAACCTGCTGTCTACGGCACAGGCTTCCTTCGAAACCTCAAATAGGATAGCATGGAATGTGCGATCCGTCAACATTTTTTTCATGATTTGGGTTTATAGGAGGCGCATGGAATAAAGGGATGGCAGACGCACCCTGCGAACAATTGGCAGGGTAATTTGGACCCCGCGGGTCAAAATAGCGTTGAAGCCATAACAGGAGGTGAAAAGTCCGATGATGAGTCAACCCCCCGCCAATAGTAGCAGTTCCAATAGCACAGCCGTACCTGAAGCCCGGGCTGCGCTGGACAACATGAAGTTTGAGATCGCCAAGGAATTAGGCATCAACTTCAAACAGGGCTACAACGGCGACCTGTCTTCCCGGGAGAACGGCTACGTAGGCGGCTACATGGTCAAGCGCCTCATCGAGCAGGCAGAGAAGCAGATGTCTGGCGGCCGTCAGATCTAACCGGCGAGGCGGGGAAGCGCTGCGCTTCTTGGTTTCCAAAACAAAAAAATATAATGGAGTGAAAGAAAAATGTTTAACAATTCTGCTAATCAGCAAAGTCCTTCCAGCAGCAACAATTATACCGTTCCCGAAGCCCGCGCGGCGTTGAACAACATGAAGTTCGAAATCGCCAATGAGCTGGGCATCAACCTCAAGCAGGGCTACAACGGCGATCTGCCCAGCCGTCAGGCTGGTTATATCGGCGGCTATATGGTCAAGCGGATGATCGAGCAGCAGGAAAGGGCCATGAGCGGCCAGGGTCGCTGACTTTTGTCCGGGCTACCGTGAAGATAGCCCGGGGGCATAATCCGCCGGCGGCATTGGCCGCCGGCTTTTTTTCTCGAAAACGACAGAGTCATTTTCGAGATTTTGCACTTTTGCCTGTTCGCTTCGCTCGCGGTCGGCAAAAGTGTAAGGAATGTTTGCTTCGCAAACCCCCGTCCAGCCGGCAGAGCCGGCTGAGACAATTTCAAACGAGGGGCTGCGGCCCCTTTTTGCTCCCCAGGAAACAAGCAAAGCCCCCTTCACCTTGCGCCTTCGCACCGCCCGTCGCTCGCTAGGCCGGTGTTTCACTTCCTCAGGCTTTGCCTTCATAAGTTCCAGGTTCAATTCGCTCAGCCTCGGGCGCTGGTACGCAGCACCGGATGAAGCGGGACAGGAGAAGTGGCGGATGTGGCCTGCCGAAAAGCGGGCTTCTGTCAAATCCTATGAAGTGGAGGATTGGGACGAAAAAGGGTGCCCCTTGTAAAAAAGGGACACCCACGACAAGCATGTGGGCAGGATCTAGCAATTCTCCAAAGCTGCCCGAATCGTCTCGATGCTCAGACAGGAAAACAGCGTGGGAGGCGCGGGATCTTCCGGGAAGTCTCCCAAATTTTTAACAAGCCAGATGATATCGTGCCACTTGCCCAATTTGTAGCCCGCCTTGGGGAAGACGCCCAATGTTTCAAAGCCGAACGCCGTATGCAGCGCCAGGCTTTTTTCATTGGGCAGGGAGATCACGCCATAGGCGCATTGATAGCCTTGCAGCTTCAGCAAATTGAAAAGACCGTTGTATAGCTTTCGCCCGATGCCCTGGCCATGAAAGTCCCTGTCCACATACACCGACAGCTCCACACCCCATTGATAGGCCTCGTGGGGCCGCATGGCGGAGGCGTAGGCATAGCCCACCACTTTGCCTTCATGCTCGCAGACGATAAAAGGATACTGCGGTCGGATGGTGCGGAGTTTTTCCAGAAAGGTTTCTTCGGTAGGCTCATGATAGATGAAGGTGATGGCCGTTTCCATCACATACGGGTGATAGATGCGGCACATTTGAGCGGCGTCCGCGATTTCCGCCGGGCGAAGGAGCATTTCGATCCTTCCTTTCCGTATCATCTGCTTGGATTCATTTGCTTTTTGGCGGCAGTTCTCGAATCTTTTTGATGTCGCTTTCTGATACGGTGATATACAGCGTACGCTGGTTGGTATAGATCACGAAGCCCGCGGGACTGCCCCCTGGCTTTTTCACGTTTTTGCGCAGCGTATAATCGATGGGTACACCGGCGCTTTGCCTGCCCCGGCTGAAGTAGGCGGCCAGCTGGGCAGCCTCCTGAAGCGTGGTTTGGGGGATATCCCCTTCCTTTTTGATGATCACATGGGAGCCGGGCATATCCTTGGCGTGGAGCCATGTTTCATCGCCCCGGGCGGCGCTTGTGATCCTGTCGTTTTGCAGGCTGTTTTTGCCGACCAGGATCTCGATGCCATCCTGGCTTACATACTTTAAAGGCTGGCTTTCCGGGAAGCGCCTCTGCTGCTTGCGGTTGTGGCTGGCTCTAACATAGCCGGTCTTTTGCAGCTCCTCCCTAATCTCCACAAGCTCGGCTTCCTGGACACATTTTTGAAGATCATCCAGTGCGCCCTCTAAAAATGCCAGCTCCTGCAAAGTTTTTTCCTTTTGCTCTGCGGCGGTCGATTGGGCGGAACGGGCCTTTTGATAGCGCTTGAAGTACCGTTGGGCGTTTTGCGCGGGCGTCAGCTGCTTATCCAGCGCCACTGTAACAGATGCGCCGTCCGGATCGTAAAAATTTTGCAGCTGGGCAGACTCCTGCCCCTTGTGCAGCTGATACAGGTTGGCGTTGATCAGGTCGCCCAGGATGCGGTACTCCTCCATCCGGGCGCTATTGAGAAGCTCCTGCTCCTGCAGGGCAAGCTTTTTTTCGCACCGCTCAATATGGTTTTTTAAAAGCCGGTTGAGGGACGCGCTTTTTTGGGAGATCCGCTCAGAAGCATCCCGGGTGCAAAAGAACGTATCAAGCGCCTGGCTGATGGTCGGGCATTCCTGTTGCAGCGCCCGGTTCCGTGAAAAATAGGGGAAGGGGAACACATCCGCAGGTGTTCCATCCTCATCCAACTGCAAAACGGGAGGGGTTAGGGTTGGGATCAAGATCAGCAACTCATGCAGTCTCTGGGCCAGGGCGGGAAGGTCTGCATCCTCCAAAACCGCTCTGTCACTTCCTGTAAGACGGAAGGCCAATTCCTGTGCGGCAGCCGAAGAAAGCCCGCACAAAAGGGAGGAAAGCGCCTTGTCTACCCGCCCGGAAAGGCCGGTAAGCCGGGTCAGCGCTTCTTCCTGGGTGAAGGCGCTGGGGTCCAGCTTTTCCTGGGCCGGGGGCTGCTCGTAAAGTAAACCCGGCAGTACCTCTCGGACACGGCTCATATCGTGGCCCACGTGGCGGATGGCGTCGATGATCCGGCCGCTCTGATCCACCGCGATCAGGTTGGAATGGCGGCCCATGATCTCCAGTATCAGCGTTCTTGGCGCCAGCACGCCCAATTCGTCCGCATTTTCTATCTCCACATGCAGCACCCGGTC
>JAEWAH010000262.1 GCA_023391725.1 Bacillota bacterium
CCCCTGTGTACGTTCGGTACCAATTTGTAAGGAGGAATAACTATGTCTAGCGTCTCTCTCAGCCATATCTACAAAACTTTCGCCGGTGGGGTTACAGCTGTCAGCGATTTTACCTTGGACATTGAAGACAAGGAGTTCATCGTTCTGGTCGGGCCTTCCGGCTGCGGAAAGTCTACCACCCTGCGCATGGTGGCCGGTCTGGAAGAGATCAGCGATGGCCAGTTGTACATCGGCGAAAAGCTAGTGAACGACGTGGCCCCCAAAGATCGCGATATCGCCATGGTGTTCCAGAACTACGCTCTGTACCCCCATATGACCGTGTATGACAACATGGCCTTCGGCCTGAAGCTGCGCAAGACCCCCAAGGATGAGATCAAGCGCCGCGTGGAAGAAGCCGCCCGCATTTTGGATATCAGCCATCTTCTCAATCGTAAGCCCAAGGCCCTTTCCGGCGGCCAGCGTCAGCGTGTCGCCCTGGGCCGCGCCATCGTCCGTGAGCCCAAGGTCTTCCTGATGGACGAACCTCTGTCCAACCTGGATGCCAAGCTCCGCGTGGCCATGCGTACCGAGATCACCAAGCTCCATCAGCGTCTGCAGACCACCTTCATCTACGTGACCCACGATCAGATCGAGGCCATGACGATGGGTACCCGCATCGTGGTCATGAAGGATGGCTTCATCCAGCAGGTTGACACCCCGCAGAACCTGTACGACTATCCCACCAACCTGTTCGTGGCCGGCTTCATCGGCAGCCCGCAGATGAACTTCTTCAACGTCAAGCTGGAGAAGCAGGGTAAGGAAGTCTACGCTATCTTCGGCGAGAACAAGGTGCTTGTGCCCGCTGGCAAGATCGCTAAGCTTACTGATGAAAGCTACGTCGGCAAGGAAGTCATCCTGGGCATCCGCCCCGAGAACGTCCATGACGAAGAAGTGTTCATCAACAACCTGCCCGAGGCCGTTATCGACGTGAGCGTGGAAGTCACCGAGCTCATGGGCGCCGAGACCTACCTGTACCTGAAGACCAGCGGCAAGGACGACAACATCATCGCCCGCGTTGATCCCCGTACCTCCAGCCGCGCTGGCAACCAGATCAAGGTGGCCTTCGATACCAACCATCTGCATTTCTTTGATAAAGAGACCGAGGCCAGTATCCTCACCCGCTGAGCCTGCTGAAATGCACCGCAATCGCAAAAATGCCGCTCGAAAGGGCGGCATTTTTGCTTGCGTTGTCTTGCTTGGCGACAAATAGCATAATGTGATCGTAGCCGCGACGCCCCCGGCGCGCCGGTGTAGGCAATCCTCAGTCAGGCTGCTGGCTGTCATCTCCTTTTGACAATCCTCAGTCTCGCTTCGCTCGCCAGCTCCTTTCAAAAGGAGCCTTGCATTTGGGAGCCTTGCTCTCCTTTTGAACAGGCTTGCATCCGCTGCCTCTCATAATGAATGCAGCGTGCCGCTTCTTTCTGAAAAATTATATAGCATAAATTTTGCAGACGGGGCAAAATAAAAAATGAAAAAAGACTTGAAACCCCGCTTTTTTTATGAAATCTTCACAATTTTAGCGGGTTTTTCGCTTTTCAGGGAAAAGAGATTGTGATAAGATAAGAGATGATATTTGTTCCAGTTAATGGTGAAAGGAGCGGCCAAGTTTTGTTTGATAAGCGGTTTGTTTTGAAGGTAGCCCAAGCGTTTTCCCGCCTGAGCGTACCTGTTCTTCTTTTGGATGGCCATGGCGATGCAGTCTATCCGGAGGAGGCGGACTCTCACAGCCTTCCTGAAGGGCTTAGCCTGGGGCAGACGCGGCAAGCGGAAAGTTATCTGTATCACTGCGTGGATACCCAGCCGTATCTGGTGGTGTGCGTGAGCCAGAGCGCCCCCGGCGCACAGGATGTGCTGCTGCTTGCCGAATCCATGCTTCAGGCGCTTGGGCAAATGGGCGCATCTGTCGCGGACATGAGCGATGTGTACCGCCGGGCGCTTCGGGAGGAGGTCGGCGGATCCGAACTGGAAGCGCTGGCCCATGAGCATCAAATCCCCCTGGAAATGGAACGCTGCGTGATGCTGTTTTACATCGTGCAGACCGGGGCGGAAAGCGCACTGACACTTTTGCAGGAGATCGTGCCCCAGACGGACGGCGATGTGCTGGTGGAAGTTGACCGGCACATGGTGGCGCTGCTCAAGGACATGGCAAGTGTGGAAGACCCGGAGGACCTGACGCAGTTTGCCGAAGCTGTTCAGGAAACGCTGATGAGCGAGACGGCGCACCAGATGAGCGTGGGCATCGGGGAGCCGCGGCATAACCTATCTTCCCTGGGGGAAAGCTATCGCGAGGCACGCCGGGCCATGGAAGTGGGGCGCATCTTTCAGCCCACCAGCAATATCCATGTGTTCCGCCGGCTCATGCTGGAGCGGTTTTTGACCGAGCTGCCCCGGGATATCAGCGCCTATTACCACAGCCTTTTGTTTAACCGCAAAACGGCAAGGCTGTTCAATGATGAAATGCTCTATACCATCGAAATGTTCTTCAAAAAGGACTTGAATCTGTCGGATACGGCGCGGCAGCTGTACATCCACCGCAACACGCTTGTCTACCGCCTTGACAAGGTGCAGCGCCAAATAGGCCTTGATCTGCGCAAGTTTGAAGATGCGGTGACTTTCAAGATCCTGATGGAGCTCAAAAAGTGCGGCAGTGAAAAGCCTCAATTGATCCATTGATTTTTCTCCCAAAGAAAGGCAGTTTATGAAGAAGTTGCGTACGCTAGCCGCGGCGGCCCTGGTATTGATCCTGCTTACCAGCTGCACCATGCTGGGCGGGCAGGCGGAAACGGAAGCGTCCCCCACTCCCTCGGGGGAGACGGTCACCGTCTCCAAGGAAGAATATGACCGGCTCCAGCGCTACAAGGAGCTGGACGAACTGCTTAAGACCGTGGAGCAATACTACTACCAGGAGCCCAAAATCGACGCGCTGGTGCAAAACGCAGAGCGCGGGCTGCTCTTTGGCTTGGAAGACCCATACAGCTTCTACTACAGCCCCGAGGAGTACAAGAAGCTTTGGGAAGAGGATGAAGGCGCCTATGCGGGCATCGGCATCCAGATTTCCGCAAACTATGATACCCTCAAGTGCACCGTGACCCGGGTGTTCAAGGGCAGCCCCGCCCAGGCAGCCGGTATCCATAAGGGCGACGTGCTGAAAACGGTGAACGACCTTCAGGTAGACGCCTATAACCTCCAGGACGCGGTAGACATCATGCGCGGAACCGTGGGAGAGACCGTGAAAGTGGTTATGCTCCGTGGTACGGAGAGCCTCACCTTTACGATCCCCAGGGCCAACGTTCAGGTGAACCGCGTGGAATCCACCATGCTGGAGGGGAATATCGGCTTGGTGAGCCTGTTCGAGTTTGCGGGGGATTGCCGTACCGCTTTCATGGACGCGGTGGATAAACTGGTCAAAGACGGCGCCAAGGGGCTCGTGGTTGATCTGCGCGACAATCCCGGCGGCTGGGTGGATGATGCCGTGGCCATCGCCGATATGTTCCTGCCTGAGGGAACGGTTTACTATGCAGAATACAGGAGCGGCGAGCGGGAATACGCCTACTCCAAGGAGGGGGCGCTGAACATCCCCCTGGTAGTGATCATGAACGAAAACTCCGCTTCCGCTTCGGAAGTGCTGGCCGGGGCCTTGCAGGACCGGGGCGCCGCCACCATCGTGGGCGTCACCTCCTACGGCAAGGGCATCATCCAGTACGTGCTGCCGGTAGGCTCAAACGGTGCGGGCATGCAATTGACCGTGGCCCAGTATTTCACCCCCAACGGCAACAAAGTGCACAAAGTGGGCATCAGCCCCAATGTGGAAGCCAAGCTGCCGGAAGGTGACAACGGCATGTATGAATTTGGGGATCTGAAGGATCCGCAGCTGAGCAAAGCCGTTGAAGTCGTCAAAGAAAAAATCGGGCAGCAGCAGTAAAACGCGGGAAATGCCACGCAAACCCTAGCGGGTTCGTGCGGGGGAGCGGCGGCATTAGAATACTCCTGATTGACGGTCAAGGCGCGCCAAGACCGGAGAGGGAAGGGGGAGGCTTATGTCTTACGTTTGGGACAGCCGGTGACAGTGCCGCGCTGTCCCTTTTTAGGCAAATACTAATTCAAAACTTTAACGCATCATCGCGGCGGATCTTTTTGCATTTCGCCCATCACCCCTGCGGGGCGCTGGGTACGGCCCTACTCACTGCGTTCGCAGGGCCTAGTCGGGCCTTCGGCCCTCCCTCGTGGTCTGGACTCCACGTAGGCCGCCTGCTACGCGTCGCTACAATTCCTTGTACCGCGCAAAAATCCCTCGCCGCTTTGGCTGCATTATAATTTCTCATTAGTATTGACTTGGCTAACAGAAGGAGAGTGGCGAACATGCCCGCGGAAGAAAGGCTTGGCTTTGTGGGCCTGGTGGTGGAGGACCGGGTACAGGTCCCACGGCTCAACGAGATCCTCAGCGACTATGGGGATATGATCAGAGGCCGAATCGGTGTTCCAGACCGGGAAACGGGGATCGGCGTCATCGGACTGATCGTGGAAGGCTCCAACGAGAGGATCGGCGCCATGACCGGGCGGCTGGGCAATTTGAAAGGCGTGCAGGTGAAAAGCGCCCTCACTGCAAAGACCCGTAAGACAACGGAAAATGGAGGGGAACCTTGATGCAATCGAACAAAACCAGGCAATTGGTGACGGCGGCAGCACTGCTTGCGCTGACACTGGTGTTTCAGAATATCCGGCTTCTGCCCATCGGGATAACGGTCTCTACGTATATCATCGGCACACTGGTGAATACCTGCCTCATCCTGGCCGCCTGCCTGGTCAGCCTGTGGGCGGGCCTGCTCATTTCAGTCGCCGCGCCGCTAGTGGCGCTTTTGCAAGGCTATACTCCCGCGCCCATGGTGCCATTTTTGATGGCGGGAAACATAGTGCTTGTCCTTTTGTACGGGCTGATCGCCGCGCCGAAGATCAAAAAGGAAGGGAAGCCCCACATGCTTTCCTGGGGGATCGCGGGGGTGCTGGCGGCTGTTTTAAAGTTCGCAGTGATCGCTTTGGGGAACGCACTGGTGATCCCTGCCAAGGAGGGAAAGGCGGTCTTCAGTGTCCTGCTGGCGGCGGGGGCTGCCAAGCAGACCCAGCAGTGGATCACGGCCCTCATCGCCATGGTTCTTGTTTATTTGATCCTGCCGCGGCTTCGAAAAGCGCTGGAAAGGTAACAAAATTAAATCCCTCGCTGCTTTGGATGATTAAGTTTTATCGTTAATAAAAAAAGGAGTGCCGGGCTCCCGCACCTTATGTGGGATGCCCGGCTCTGTTTACAAGCGCGTACAGGTAGGCCGGGTCCTTCCATCCCGCTCCACCTTATAAAAACCGATGAGGTTGCTGGGCCGTGACTGCATATAAACGTTCATTACATTCTGCGAGTCACGCATGTCGAATTGAACGGCAAGGCCACAACCTACCGCTACATCCCGGGGGGTAGCGACCACGCCCACCCGCACCCCGGACCGCTTCAGAGCCGACTCGAAGCGCATCACCTGCTGCCGGGAGCGAAAAGCAGCGATGCCGAAAATCTCGCTCATAGGGTTAAATCCTCCTTCCCACTTCATATAGTATACGGTGAAGGAGCACTTTGTGCGCAAGACCAGGGAAGAGAGGGCGGCCCATGATTTATTTGGATAACGCAGCAACCAGCTTCCCCAAGCCGCCGCAGGTGGCCCGAGCCATGGCGGGGACGCTTAACCGTATCGGCGGGAACCCGGGCCGCGCGGGGCACCGTATTTCTTTGGCGGGCGGACGGGTATTGTCGGTCTGCCGGGACAAGCTGGCGGACATGTTCCGCATGGAAAAGCCGGAGCAGGTGATTTTCACCAATAATTGCACAGACGGGCTGAACCTGGCTATCCGGGGCAGCCTTCATTTGGGAGATGAGGTCATTGTAAGCCACTGCGAGCATAACGCGGTGATGCGTGTGCTTGCGGGGTATGAGCAGCAGGGAATGATTACGGTCAAAACGCTGATTCCCAGCCGGGAAGGGCTGTTGGAGCCGCATCAGTTGCAGGCTATGATTTCTCCCAAGACGGCCCTGGTTGTTTTAAACCACGCCTCCAACGTGACCGGTGTGGTGCAGCCAGTAAGCCGGCTGGGACTTATATGCAAAGAGAACGGTATACCCCTCTTGGTGGACGCAGCCCAGACGGCCGGCGTCCTGGATGTGAGCCCCAAGATGCTCAACGCGGACATGGTGGCCATGGCCGGGCATAAGGGGCTTTTAGGCCCCCATGGCACGGGGGTGCTGCTCCTGGGCCAAGGGATGATGCCGCGCCCGCTTCGGGAAGGCGGGACAGGTTCCCGGTCGGAGAGCATGATCCAGCCGGAAGAACTGCCGGACCGCTATGAAAGCGGCACCATGAACCTGCCGGGCATCGCCGGGCTGATGGTGGGGGCGCGGTTCGTTGCCGCGCATATGCGGGAAATACGGGAATATGAGGAGCATCTGGCCAAGAGGCTTCGTGACAATCTGCATCAAATACCGAATGTGATTATCTATGGGGAAGAAAACGCGCCCAAGGTGGGCGTGGTGAGCTTTAACGTGGAGGGACTGGAAAGCGGATATGTGGCGGACATCCTGGACAAGGAAGGGTTTGCATTGCGGGGCGGGCTGCACTGCGCGCCAAGCGTTCATCAATGGCTGGGAACGCTGGATATAGGTGCGGTCCGGGCCAGCGTGGGCATTTATAACACGGAGCAGCATGTGGATGATCTGGCCCTGACGGTGGAAAAGATCGTTACAAGCAGAAGCTAGAGGGAGTTTTTGAGTGAATCCCAGATAAACGATGATTTATCTTTGCGATTCATGCTGGATGAGGAGTGTAGAGGGCGATGCTCACATCGCCCCAGCGTAGGGCGTCGGCGCGCCGCTGAGGGATAACGAGGACGCAGGAGGGCAAGCGTAAGCGAGCCTGGAGCAGTGGAGCGCAGCGGAACTGCGGAACACCGGCCTAGCGCAGCGACGGACGGTGCGACGAGGCAGGAGGGAGCAGGGTGGATTTCGATTTCCCCCCTTAGCTCCCCCCTGCACTCCCCATATCCCCCTTAAAGCGACCAGGGCCTGCGGGCCCTGGACCCAAGGAGGGACGGGTTCACCCGAAGGATGAGCAAGGCCCCAAAAGGCTCCTTTTGAAATGTTCCAAAGCTGAGCGCCGCCTGTGGCGGATGAAGCGAAGCGGAGGAAGCTGGCGAAACAAGCAGTGCGAACAAAGGCTCCTTTTGAAAGGAGCTGGCGAGCGTAGCGAGACTGAGGATTGGTTAGTGAGCAATGCGACGATTGAGACAGCCGGGGTCTGTCAGCCCGCAGGCTGACTGAGGATTGTCGTACGGAACCGTAGGGGGCGATGCCCACATCGCCCCTACGAAACCCCATCGCTAAATCACCGTTTACCTAGATAGAATCTTCCTTGGCGTGGCGCAGTTTTGATAGCAGCGAAAGGCAAAGGCAAAGAACGCCCGGAACGGGGTAATAGGGCAGCCGCGTGATGTAATAGAGCAGCAGCAGACCCAGGCCGTACAGGAAGTACCGCCGGGACCTGTGTGGGGCCAGAATGTGGTTCAGCCAGACATCAAGCCCCACATGGCGTTTTTTCCGCGCGCCAAGGGCGATGAGCTGCTCGTCTGTGACCGGGGAAGCGGCGCCTGCCAGACGGATCAAGCGATCCTTGCCTACGACTTTCACGGGCGGTGAGGCGCTGCCCAGCGCTGCCTGGGCAGCGCTTTGCATCGGGGATGCGGCGCATAGCACGCACCGGGCAGCCTTGTGGGTGATGGCCGCGCGCTGTGCATCGATGATGTCCTGGGCGGTAACGGGCAATGACGCGTGGCGGTTCAGGCACCGGACAAGCACCATTTCCTCATTCAAAAGGCACAGGACGCCATCCTCGGTGATGCGCTCCAGCCGCAGGGGATATGCCAGCGTCAGCCAAAGGGTGGCCTGAAAATGGGCCTGCCGGGGCGGAGATAAGGGCAGCGCTTCCAGAGCCAGTTCGCCCCCGATTCGCTGGCGCAGCGCTTTTTCCCGGTGAGCTACCGTTTTTTTTCTGCCCAGGTAAATGGCCAAATTCACCAGCATGGAGAAGGCCGTCCCGGCCAGCAGGGCGGGAAGGGTGAGACCCCAGAGGAATACAAACCATAGGATGCAAAAGCAAAGGATCAGGAGCCGCAGCCCCAGGGTGTCCAAGGTGCTGCCTAGGCGGGTTTTTTCAAGATATTGTTGCATAAGAGGGCTCCTTTCAAAACTGGAAGGGAGGTTTATTTATAGTTCGTGGGCCGGCTGTCCTGTAAAGGAATTTTCGCTCCTGCGGGAGCGACCAGGGCTTTCCGGTCGCCCTGGACCTTCGGAGGCATCTCTTGATGGAGATGGCCTATGTCCAGATAACTCCTCCACGGCATGGTACTTTATGACCAGGTATCCTGTAGAAGGATTTCGCTCCTGCGGGAGCGGCCAGGGCTTTCCTCCCCTGGCTCAATCGTCGCGCTGCTGCGCTGCCGCTTGCATCGCTCGTTTCGCCAGTCTCCTCCGCCTCGCTTCATCCGCCACAGGCGGCGCTTCGGCTTCGGAGCCCTGGACCTTCGGGCGCCATCTCTTGGAGAAAGTAAAACATGTCCCCTGTGAGCGTAAATGACGCATGTTATGATGATACTCCAGATAGGGATTCCAAAGGGATATATCCCTTTGGCGGGGTCCAGGGGCGGAGCCCCTGGTGTCCTGTTTAATTTCTCGTTCCCCTTTTCCAAGCGCTTTCCATCGGGTATAATAGAGGCAGGAAGGGGGCGCTTGGTTGGCAGGACTGAAGATTGGGCTGATGGGCGGGTCATTCAATCCCATCCATCTT
Organism: Bacillota bacterium; assembly: GCA_023391725.1. Taxonomy (GTDB): domain Bacteria; phylum Bacillota; class Clostridia; order Christensenellales; family Aristaeellaceae; genus JAEWAH01. The sequence continues at coordinate 8,910 of JAEWAH010000262.1, forward strand.
ACTCATGTGGCCATGGCCCGCTCGGCCATGGAGCAGGCGGGGCTTGAGAAAGTTTTATTTCTGCCCACAGGCAACCCGCCCCACAAGAGGGAAGGCCTTATGGAAGCCGGGCGCCGCATGGACATGGTGCGCTTGGCCCTGGCGGAGGAAAAAGAATTTTATCCCTCAGATATAGAATTGAACAGAAACGGTACGATTTATACAGTAGATACTCTAAAACTCCTGCGCGAGCAGATGAATGGCGCCGAATTCTACTACATTATCGGCGAGGATACGCTGTATGAACTAATGAATTGGCGGGAGCCAGACAGGGTATTTGAAATGTGCCGCTTTCTGGTCTGCCCACGGCCCGGCAGTTTGGGCGGTGCACAGGCGCAGACTATCACGGCCGAGCTGATACGCCGCGGCGCCCGGTTCAGCTTTTTATCCATGAAGGCGCATGATCTGTCCTCCACCGCAGTTCGGGCGGCGCTTGAAACGCAGGGTGAGGCGGATGGGCTTCATCCCGCAGTGATGGAGTACATCAGGGTGATGGGTCTGTATGGGGTCACGGCGAGCCCACCCGGGGCCGCAGCACATATGGATAAGCTGATGGCCGCTATGGATATAACGCGCATGGCCCATACCATGTGCGTGGCCTGGGAGGCCAGGCGCTTGGCGATGATGCACGGGGAGGATGTGCAAAAGGCTGCGCTGGCGGGCCTCTTTCACG
>JAEWAH010000309.1 GCA_023391725.1 Bacillota bacterium
GGCAGGCGCTTTCCCCTTCTTTGATGATGCGGGCGATGAAGGAAACGACCTTGCCCATTTCCGGCTCGCGAAGGCCCCTGGTGGTGACAGCGGGGGTGCCCACCCTAACGCCGCTGGTGACAAAGGGGCTGCGCTGCTCGTTGGGCACGGTGTTCTTATTAACGGTGATGTTGGAAAGGCCCAAGAGCCGCTCCAGCTCCTTGCCCGTCATCTCCGTGCCGGTAAAGTCCAGCAGCAGCAGGTGGTTGTCTGTGCCGCCGGAGACCATGCGGATGCCTTCCTTGCGGAAAGCTTCCTCCATAGCCTTGGCGTTCAAGATGATTTGATGCTGATAGGCCTTGAACTCCGGCGTCATGGCTTCCTTGAAGCACACCGCCTTGGCGGCGATAATGTGCATCAGCGGGCCGCCCTGGGTGCCGGGGAAGATGGCCTTGTCGATCTCCTTGGCGTACTGCTCACGGCACAAAATCATGCCGCCCCGGGGGCCGCGCAGCGTCTTGTGGGTGGTGGTAGTCACAAAATCGGCGTAGGGCACGGGACTCATATGTTCCCCAGCTGCGATGAGCCCGGCTATGTGGGCCATGTCCACCATCAGGAGCGCGCCCACCGCGTCGGCGATTTCCCTTAATTTATCAAAATGGATGGTGCGGGGATAGGCGGAAGCCCCGGCCACGATCAGCTTGGGCTTGGCTTCCTTGGCGATATCCATCACGTGGTCATAATCGATCTGCTCGGTCCCGGGCTCCACGCCGTAGGGCACGAAATGAAAATACTTGCCGCTCATGTTCACGGGACTGCCGTGGGTTAAGTGCCCGCCATGGGAGAGGTTCATGCCCAGCACCGTATCCCCCGGGTTCAGCATGGCAAAATACACCGCCATGTTGGCCTGGGCGCCGCTGTGAGGCTGCACGTTGGCGTGCTCGGCGCCAAAAATCGCCTTGGCACGGTCACGGGCCAGATCCTCCACGATGTCCACACACTGGCAGCCGCCATAATAGCGCTTGCCGGGATAGCCTTCCGCGTATTTATTAGTGAGGTGCGTTCCCATGGCGTCTAAAACCGCGGGAGAAACAAAGTTCTCCGAGGCGATCAGCTCAATATGCTCCCGCTGCCGATTTAGCTCCAGCTCCAGCGCCTTGGCTACCTCCGGGTCCGCTTTCCAAACCGAAGTAAAATCCATCCCGACGCCCTCCTAAATCCGAATGATGTTTCCAATTATACCAATATCGTTCCCTTTCTTCAAGGGGATGGCAACCTTTTGGAGAACTGAGGAATCCCCTATCATAAAAGCCGACTACAGGAAAAGCGCGGGCTTGCGTAATTGCAGGGAAAAGGACTGGTCAGACTCGGCGGTATGTTCCACGATAAAGCCTGTTTTCCGGCATATCCGAAGGACGCCCTTGAGAGACAGTTCATGATCCCAGCCTACGCCGTAACTTGTGGAAAGGGTTACAGAATCCGATACCTTGACTCTAATAGGAGCAATAAAGATCTCCGCTAAGGGGGCAGGCGGTATAGTCACATCCCAGATCCACAGAAAGCCGTTTGGCTTGAGCACCCGGTAGGCTTCCCGGACGACGCGGCTCACATCCTCCGATGGCATATACATCAGGCTATAAAAGCAGGTGACATTATCGAAGCTGCGGTCCAGAAAACCCAGGTCACAGGCGTCCATAACGATTTTAAGGCCTACATCGGGCGTTTCTTCCAGTTCGCCGCGGTGCTTGTCGATGGCGACCACCCTGTCGCGGGAGTGGCGGGAAATGATCCCTTCTCCCCCACCGCCCACATCCAGGATGCTTCCCTGAAAGCGTATAACGTTCAAATCTACAAATTGTCGAGGGGTTTCATACATCTCCATGGCAAAATCTCCACATTTCCCTTTTTTCACACGACGGCATTATACCGCAAAAGAAGGAAACGCGCAAACAGGGTGCGCGCGGATGATCCCGCGCACACCCTGTACAAGGATGATACCCATGTTACTGAACGGCGGAAGCGTCTTCCTGCAACCCGGAATGCGGATCCACGTCCGATATGATTTTCCCAAAATCCAGTATGGTGATCAAGGAATCATTCATCTTTGCGATCCCCGTCACCAAGCCAGCACCGCCTCCAAACACCGCCGCATCGAGCTTCTCGATGGCAGCCAGTGGGACTTGATGCACGCCGATCACCCGCTGCACATGAAAGGCGATCTTCCTTTCATTGACTTGGGCGACGATAAAGATATCCTGCTCATGCTCTTCCCAAGAAGAGTGGTTCAGGTAGGCCGCAAGCCCGATGACAGTGAGCAGCTCGTTCCGGGGACAGATGACACCTTCCACATAAGATTGCGTATGCGGCATCGGCTGCACTGGCCGGTACTGAAGCATTTCCCTGACGAGCGGCAATTCGATCCCATACCTACTATCCCCGACGCAGAACTCCAGTATCTGTACCTCGCTGCTTCCGGTCTCCCCCAAAATCACATTTTCAACAGGATTCATAGGCGGCACCTCAATATTTCCCCAGATCGGCGGCTACCTTGTACCTTGAAAGTCCGGACTTGGGCAGCGTGTCCAGAAGAGAGATAGAGGGAAAGCCCTCGCTTTCGTAGCCGGAGTCCAGCTTGAACCTGCCGACTTCCTCACGCAGCGTGGCAGCCTGGGCGGACATTTCTTCGCTGGTGGCCGAGTTTTCTTCCGCTGTGGCCGCGTTTGTCTGAACGACAGCCGATACCTGGGAAAGCCCCTGCTTGATCTGCGCGATGGCCGCAGCCTGATCTATGGACGCCTGATCAATCCTGACGATGCTGTCATTGGCCAACTGGGCTTTTTCACCGACCTCCTGCAGGATCTGCGCCGTCTGGGTGGTGATCTGCGTACCCTTGGACACGGTAGCGACGGACGCCTTGATCAGCTCCGCTGTCTGCTTAGCAGCTTCTGCGGACTTGGCGGCCAGATTGCGCACTTCGTCGGCCACTACAGCAAAGCCCTTCCCGGCGTTTCCAGCGCGCGCCGCTTCGATGGTCGCATTCAGGGCAAGGATATTGGTCTGGAACGCGATGTCCTCGATCACCTTGGTGATATTGGTGATCTGACTGGACGCGGAACCGATATCCGACATGGCCCCGATTAGCTGTTCCATATGTTCATTTCCGGTTTTTACCCCGGTGCTGGCCTGCTCCACATACTGCGTGGCCATCTTCACATTTTTGGAATTCTCTGTAGCCTGCTCGGCGATCTTGCCTGCGGTGACGGTCAGCTCCTCCACAGAAGCCGCCTGCTCCGTAGACCCTGACGCAAGCGCCTGGGCGCCGCTGGCCACCTGGGCAGCCCCGGTGGAGACCTGCTCGGCGGCTGTATTGATGGTCACCAGGGTATGGTTCAGCGCGGCGGCCGTGTTCTGTATGGCCTGCTTGATGTCAGCAAAATCACCAACGTAATCCATATCCACATGGACGCGCATATCGCCGTGGGACATTTGCCCGAGTTTTTCTGAAATATCGCGTATATAGGAGGTGAACAAAGTATTCGTCTTTTTGATGCTCTGGGCCATCATGCCCATCTCGTCCTGGCTCTGGTAGGTGATATCCACCTTCATATTGCCTTTGGACATCTCGTCGTATACATCCACAATCTCATTGACAGGCGTGAGGATGGATTTTCTGATAAAGGCAACGACAAGGATCGTGATCAGAAGGGATATTAAGGTTACGGATATCACCACGATCGTGGACGTGCTCACGGCAGCGTCTGCCACGGCCATCTGATTTGATTCGTTCTGGGCTTCCATAGAAGAAAAAGTATTCAGGATCGCCATCGCCTGATCGATCCTTGGCCTATATTCGGTCTTATACAAGGTCAAAGCCACTTGCGAATTATCAACTGAATGGTCGACAATGAGCTTTGCAATCTCGCCCCTTGCGGCAGCGGCCTCGGTAATAGTCGTCTTCAAATTTGCAAAGGCCGCGTTCTGGGCATCGTCCCGCTGATTATTCTGATACATATCCAGCTCGGTCACGATCTCCTTGCCGTATGCGGCGGCCGCATCCAGGGCTTCCTGGGCCGCTTTGGGATCTTCTTCATGGATCGCTTCCAGCAGCTCATACAAAATGCCCTGCATATTGACCTGCAGCACCCTGATATGCCCCGCGTTGGGCACCGTATAGTTCCCATACAACTCTACCTGCGTGCTGATATTGCTCATATTGATATAAGACAGCAACCCCATCGTCACCAGCATCACAAGCACGATACCAAAACCTACGATAAGCTTCATGTTGATAGATAAGTTTTTCATAATTTCCCGTCTGCCTCCTCATTTTTCCTCTAATTTATCCCTGGTAATGCATGTTTCTTTTTGCACGAAACTTGCTTATCATAAGAGGGCGGGTGGCCCAATGGCATGCAGACAGGCATGAGGGAATGTGGTCTTCATCCTTGATTCCAGATGACGAGGGATAAGCACCGTGTACGGGTGGCGGCTGCCGGGCATGGAAAGGGCCTGCTTTACTCCCCCCGGAATACTGCGATAAAGGGACCGATCATGATGTATCGCCAAATATATTTTTAATGAGAGCTGAATTTTTTTGAAGATCGCCGCGATATGGATCCGCGTGCCCGCCATTAACGGTTTCTTAAGCATCTTCTTCCTCCAACGTAAATAAATTGGGGGATTTCCTCTTATGTTTATAATGTCAACCAAAGCTTATGAGTTATGCGGTTTCCTCTGGCATTTTCGGGTTAAGGCCTTCTTGGGATCCACCTTGGAGCGGCTTGCTCCTTCTCCCCTACCGGCCGCATGCTCACCCATTCCTATTGGTGTCCTGGCGGCATCGGTGCTTTTGGGGAAGGCTCTGCATGATCAAGCATCCAATGATTGTATCAGCCCCCGCAGAACCATTCTGTCACAAAATCTGATAGAATTCAACATGGGAAAATGTGCTGAAATTGTTACCTCTTTATTTCACCTCCGCCTGTTTATAACTGAAACTACCGGAATATTTGATTGGATTTATAGTCACGTTCATTATTTTGTCCATAATTCGACAGCCTGAAACAATCAAACGGGGGAACGCAATTGTTGCGTTCCCCCGGTATGGATATATTATTTGGCTGTCAATAGGAATCTATTGCGCTTTTTCATCTTGCTTTTTCTGCTTTGCACTATATGTAGTGGCAACAGCGACAGCAACACCCATAGCGATCCAAGGAAATGCCGCTTGAAAGATAAAAGATTTTTTTGATCTGGCTACGCAATACCCGAACCAAGCCAAAAAGATACCGCACATTCAGACCAGGCAACCCCGCAGCACCTTCCAACTTGCGCTTACTGCTGCTTCCTTCCGGACCTGACAGGATTCACACCATGGAATCGCACGGGACCCGACCATCATCATATGCGGCTTGATTATTTTACTTGAAAAGGCGGGAAAAAGCAAGCATCAAAAACTTACATGGGCGGAGGGTGGTGACACCTCATCCGCCTCCTTCGTCTGCACCTTCCCCTCAAGGGGAAGGCTTTTGGTAGGTTCGCTTCGTGAGGGGACTTATGCGGTTATATGAGCTATGGTTTCGCGCCTGCGGGCGCGACCAGGGCTTTCCGATCGCCATGGACCTTCGGAGGCTATCTCTCCATTAAAATCAGCATGACTCTAGTTTTATGGTATTCCTAGTAATTTTCCCCTATAGAAGTTTTTGCGGGAAGGGGGCTTTAAAAAAGCCCCCTTCCCGCAAGACATCACTACATACTTTTATAAGATATACCTTCGCACGTCAGTATCACGATTCTCCCTATGGAGGTGTTCGCGGACGTAGTCGCCGTTGATATCGAGGTGGACATCAGGCATGCTATCGCCCCCGGCGTTGAAGGAGATATCCTCCAGGAGGTCTTCAAAAACGGCGTGCAGGCGGCGGGCGCCGATATCCTCGCCCGACTCGTTGGCGGCAAAGGCCGCGTCGGCCACGGCTTCGATGGCGGTTTCGTCAAAATGCAGGAACACTTTATCCACAGAAAGCAGCGCCTCGTACTGGCGGGTAAGGGCGTTGTCCGGCTGAGTCAGGATCTTGCAAAAATCATCACGGGTCAAGCTTTTAAGCTCCACATGCACGGGGAAGCGGCCCTGAAGCTCGGGGATCAGGTCTGTGACCTTTGCCACATGGAAGGCGCCGGCGGCGATAAAGAGCATGAAATCGGTGCGTACCGAACCATACTTGGTGTTCACGGTGCTGCCTTCCACAATGGGCAGGATATCCCGCTGCACGCCCTCCCGGCTTACATCCGGGCCATGGCCGCTGGAACGGCCGGCGATCTTGTCGATCTCATCGATGAATACGATGCCATGCTGTTCCGCCCGGCGGACGGCTTCTTCCTGCACGGCGTCCTGGTCGATGAGCTTTTGGGATTCTTCGGAAAGAAGGATTTTACGCGCTTCCTTCACCTTCACCCGGCGAATCTTCGTCTTTTTGGGCATCATGCCGCCCATCATGTCTCCAAGGCTGATGGAGCTTCCCCCTACCTCCAACTGAGGCATGGATTCCTCCACTTCCACTTCCAGCTCCCGGTCCTCCAGCTCGCCGCGCATCAGCTGCTGGCGCACCTCATCCTTTTTGGTGGAAAGCTTCTGCTGCTCATCCTCGGTGAGCTCGGGTTCCTTTTTGTTGCCCAGCAGGAATTCCAAGGGATTGCCGCCGCTCTTTTTCGGCGGCTGGGTAAGCAGCGTCACCAGCCGGTCCTCGGCCAGCACCTGGGCCCTTACCTGCACCTTTTTCTCGAACTCTTCCTTGACCATGCGCACGGCGTTTTCCGTAAGATCGCGGATGATCCCTTCCACGTCGCGACCCACATAGCCCACTTCGGTGAATTTGGTGGCCTCAACCTTCACAAAGGGTGCGTCCACCAATTTGGCCAAGCGGCGGGCGATCTCGGTCTTTCCAACGCCGGTGGGGCCGATCATGAGGATATTTTTAGGGTAGATCTCCTCGCGGATATCTTCATTCACCTGGGCCCGGCGATAACGGTTGCGAAGGGCGATGGCCACCGCGCGCTTGGCCTCTTCCTGGCCGATAATGTATCTGTCCAGCTCCCGGACCGTTTCCCGGGGCGTCAATGTTTTCATCAACGTTTCCTCCACTTAGACGACTTCCACGGTGATGTTCCCGTTGGTGAACACGCAGATGGAAGCGGCGATGCGCAGCGCCTTCTCCGCGATCTCCGGGGCGGAAAGATCCGTATTTTGCACCAGCGCCCGGGCGGCGGCCAAGGCATAATTCCCGCCGGAGCCGATGGCAGCCACGCCGTCGTCGGGATCGATGACTTCGCCCGTGCCACTTAGGATCAGCATGTTTTCCTTGTCCGCCACGATCATCATGGACTGCAATTGACGCATGGCCTTATCGCTGCGCCAGTCCTGGGCCAAGGTCACCGCGGCGCGCTCGAGATTGCCGCCGCACTGGGTAAGCTTATCCTCAAAGCGCTCGCACAAGGTGAAGGCGTCCGCCACAGACCCGGCAAAGCCAACGGCCACCTGGCCGTGGTATAGCCTACGCACCTTTTTGGCGGTGGATTTGAAGATCGCGTTTTCTCCCATCGTCACCTGCCCGTCGCCGGCGATGGCTGTAACACCATCCCGGCGTACGGCGCAGATGGTAGTCCCCATCATGGCCATAACAATAAAGTTCCTTTCTGATTTCCTTTCTTAGTGGCTCAGTATCCAGGCGATGATATCCTGCGCTACAGTCTGATCAACATTCGCGGGGGTATTGTACTCCGCTACCGTTCCTTGGAGCGCGGGATCGCCGGTATAGGCCATCATCACGTGGTTAAGTTCCGGATATAGCTTGTAGGTGATAAAATCCTGTTCTCCAAGAGCCTTTTGCCAGGCGTCGTAGCCGTTTGCTTCAGTCACCTGGAAGTCTTTCCCACCCTGGAGAATGAAGGTGGGCAGTTGCAGGTCAAGCGCCAGCTTTGCCGCGTCGTACTGCCCCATTTCATACAGGTAATAGCCCGGGATGCCAAAGACGGTCAAGGCCCTGGCTTCCTCTGCGGTGGCGGTGGAAAGCGTCTTCAGCTTTTGCTGCTCGGCGTCCACAAGGGGCTGCTGGGCGGCGCGCTGATCCTCGGGCAGTTTGGCAAGCCCATCCTCGTTCTGGGCGAGGATGATATCGGTTAAAGGCAGGGGCGTACCGCTTACAAGCACCAGTCCCGTAAAGAGTCCTTCACTTTCCGTGGCGATGCGCGGCCCCAGCATGGCCCCCATGCTGTGCCCGATGAGGAAGGTCTTTTCCGCGTTGATACGCGCGTCGGACTTCATAATCTTTCCGGCCAGGATAGCATCCTGGATGGTTTCTTCCTCAACCGTGAAGTCGGACTGCACTTGCGCCGCGATCTTTTCACCGTATACATTGGTGCGTTTATCATAGCGCACAGAAGCTATGCCGTTTTGAGCGAGTGTCCAAGCCAGGTCGCGGAAGAGCTTTGTCTGACCAACACTCTCGTCCCGGTCGTTGGGGCCGGAACCGTGCACAAGCACCACACCGGGGAAGTTATCGCCTTCAGCAGGCAGCGTCAGCGTTCCGGGCAGCTCCCGTTCGCCCTCGCCAATGAAGACATCCTCTTCCACGATCCCCTGGGGAAGCTCAGCGGGAGCAGCTTCTACCGTTTTGGCTGGGGCGAAGTTCAGGCCGCCCACCTTCCCGGAGGCGTCCACGGCAAGGCTCATGTCCAGGTCCTGATTTTCCATGTCCAGGCGCTGAAGGTAGACTTTATAGCCTTGAATATCCTGGGTCGTCATTTCCCCAAAGCCTACGAACGCGCCGCACAAAGCGGTAAGCTGCGGCCAGATGCCTTCAAAGGAAACTTGCGGAAGCTGGGCCTTCACCTCATCGGTGAAAAGCGCATACAGTTCTGTGTTCTTTTCCCCGGACATTAAGTCCGTAAAGTATTGGGTGACAAAGGTTTCCCCTGTTTCCTCGGCCAGAGCGGGGATGACGGAGACCATCAAGAGAGCGGACAGGCAAAGCGCCGTAATCTTTTTGAGCATATACAACTCCTCCTCGCTAGAAGCATACCACCAAAGGAACATCCTGTCAGGATGCGCTGCTCAAATCCCGCAGTTTGGCGGCTAAATCCCCGATTATATCAAGCGAGCGCCGGGCGATGGCCTCGTACCTTTGCACCTTGTTGCGGATAGGTTTCTTCCCCGGCTCCACCGGCAGGCCCTCGATAATGCCAAAGCAGCAATTCATGGGCTGAAAATCCCGGTTGGGTGCGCAAACGTAATGAGCAAGCGCACCTAATGCCGTGCTCCGGGGAAAGAGAGGCGGCTCCTGCTCCTTTTGGCGTAAGGCCAGGGAGATACCCGCAACGAGCCCGCTGGCGGCGCTTTCCACATAGCCCTCCACCCCGGTCATCTGCCCGGCAAAGTACAAGCCCGGGCGCTCCTTCATCTGATACGTCCCGTCCAAGAGGCCGGGACTGTTCAGGAAGGTGTTGCGGTGCATCACGCCATAGCGGGCAAAGGCGGCGTTTTCAAGCCCCGGAATCATGCCGAACACGCGCTTTTGCTCCCCGAACTTCAGCCGCGTCTGGAAGCCCACAAGATTGAAAAGTGTGCCTTCCTTGTTATCCTGGCGCAATTGCACCACGGCGAAAGGCTCTTTCCCCGTGCGCGGATCTCGAAGGCCCACGGGCTTTAGCGGCCCGAAGGCCAGGACCATATGCCCGCGGCGAGCCATGCTTTCCACCGGCATGCAGCCCTCGAACACCATGTGCTCCTCAAAGCCGTGCACCGGAGCCGTTTCAGCTTCCAGCAGCGCCTGAACAAATGCGTTGTACTGCCCTTCATCCATGGGGCAGTTGAGGTAGTCGTCCTCGCCCCGGCCATACCTGGATTGGCGGAAGACCTTGGACATATCCAGGGATTCCAGGGTCACGATGGGCGCTGCGGCATCGTAAAAATGCAGCGTTGTCATGCCAGCAAGCGCCGCGATGGCATCCGCTAAGGCGTCGCTGGTCAGCGGCCCGGAGGCGATGATGGCGGGGCCTTCCGGAATTTGCGTGATCTCCTGATGCTCCACCCTCACCAGAGGATGGCTTTCAAGGGCGTCTGTAATGAACCTCGAAAAGCCTTCCCTATCCACCGCCAGCGCTCCGCCCGCGGGCACGCGTGTCGCGTCTGCCGCGCGCATGATGAGTGAGTCCAAAAGGCGCATTTCTTCCTTGAGCAGCCCTACCGCGTTGGTAAGCCTGTCGGAACGCAGGCTGTTGGAGCAGCAGAGTTCCGCCATGC
>JAEWAH010000047.1 GCA_023391725.1 Bacillota bacterium
GTGTAGTCGATACACAAGCTGCGCATGGTAACGACCACCCCGTCGCTTCGCGCCACCCCTCCACGGGAGGGGAATTCTCTTTTATCCTTTTTCTCCCTATAATGTTTTTGAGAAGGGGTGCGGGGGAAACCTTTTTACAAAAGGCCTCCCCCGCATAATATACATATTTCCCTTTGTTCACCGTTTCCCGCTACTTTTCCCCGTCCCCGTCACTGTTTCTCCGCGTCCCGCTGCCGAAGCTCCGTGCGGCGGATCTTGCCGCTGATGGTCTTGGGCAGAGAATCCACAAATTCAATGATGCGGGGGTATTTGTAGGGCGCGGTGATCTTTTTCACGTGCTCCTGGAGTTCATGCTTGAGTTCTTCCGAGGGGGTGAAACCTGGCTTAAGAACGATGGTCGCCTTGACCACCTGACCGCGCAGCTCATCGGGTGCGGCGGTGATGGCTGTCTACAGCACGGCGGGATGCTCCAACAGCGCGCTCTCCACCTCAAAAGGCCCGATGCGGTAGCCGGAGGACTTGATCACGTCGTCGGAGCGGCCAACATACCAATAATAGCCCCACTCATCCCGCCAGGCCACGTCCCCGGTGCGGTAGATATCGTTGTCCCAAACGGATTTGGTGAGCCTCTCATCCTGATAATAGCCGTGGAACATGCACATGGGCACGCCGTGGTGGGTGCGAACCACGATCTCGCCGCTGACGCCGGGGGCACAGGGGTTCCCCTCATCATCGATCAGGTCCACATCAAACATTGGGGAAGGCTTGCCCATGGAACCCGGGCAGACTTTCATCCAGGGGAAGGTGGCCAGGGTGACGGTGAGCTCCGTCTGACCAAAGGCCTCCCGAAGCTCCAGGCCAGTGCGCTTCAAGAACTCCGCGGCCATGTCGGGGTTTAATGGTTCCCCGGCGATGGAACAATGCTGCAAGCTGCTCAAATCATATTTGGTGAAATCCTCTTGGAGCATATAGCGGTACATGGTGGGCGGCGCGCAGAAGGTGGTGATGCGATGGTCCTGAATGAGCTGCAACAGCTCACGGGCCACGAACTTTTCCATATCGTAGGTAAATACCGCGCAGCCACCCAGCCATTGGCCGTAGAGCTTGCCCCAGACGGACTTGGCCCAGCCGGTCTCTGATACGGTCAGATGCAGCCCGCCGGGGCTGACCTGCTGCCAATGCACGGCTGTGACGATGTGCCCCAGGGGATAGATAAAGTCGTGGAGCACCATCTTGGGCATGCCGGTGGTGCCGCTGGTGAAATACAGGAGCATGGGGTCTTCATTGTGGGCGTAGGCAGCCCCGGTAGGCTTGGTGAACGCAGAAGATGCCTTTTCGACTCCTTCCCGGTAGGAAAGCCAACCCGGACGCATACCCCGCACGGCCACAAGATTCTTGAGCGTCGGGCAGTGAGGTTTTGCGGCTTCGACCGCCTCCATGATATGGCTTGCGTGACCGGTGCAGACGACCGTGGTGATCTTGGCGGCGTTCACACGGTAGACCACGTCCTTTTCGGTGAGCAGGTGGGTAGCGGGCACGCCCACCGCGCCCAGCTTGTGCAGGGCCATGAGGACTGGCCAGAACTCATGGTGGCGCTTTAGCACCAGCATCACGGCATCGCCCTTCTTGATGCCCAGGGAGGCGAAATAGTTGGCGGCCTTGTCGCTTAAAACCTTCATGTCCCGGAAGGTAAAGCGGAGCACCTCGCCCTCGGGGCTGACCCACAAAAGCGCCAGGCTGTCAGGCATCTCCTCGGCCATGCGGTCTACCACATCAAAAGCGAAATTAAAGGAATCAGGGCGGCGAAGGCGAAAATTCTTGTTGAAATCCTCATAGGAGAGGAAATCCCCCTGCACGGTGACATATTCTTTATACAGCGGTTGCATATTTCTTCTCCTTTACTTTACGGCCTCGGGCTCTTTTGCCACCACGGCGATAAATTTGCAATCCCCCTCCACGGCATACATGGCGTGGGGCAGGCTGCTGTCATAATAAATGGAGTCGCCGGGGGCCAGGAACAGCTCGTTCCCGCCCAGTACAAGGCGCAGGTGGCCTTCCAGAACATAATCGAACTCCTGCCCCTCGTGGCTGTGGGCCTGCTTCACCGCATCGGGCTCGTCGCGTTCCACAGTGACGACGAAGGGCTCGGCAAGCTTATGGGAGAAGTTATAGGCCAGGTGCTGATAGTGGTACTGTTGGCGGCGGTCAAAGGCCAGGCCTTTCCCATTTCTGGTCAGCACGTACCCGCGGAGCTTGGGGCTTTCTCCGGTGAGCAGGTCGGAGATATCCACCCCCAGGACCTCGGCGATGTTGAACAGGTGGGAGAAGGAGAAGTCCCGGGCGCCGGATTCATAGGCCCGGTACTCCTCCGGAGTAATGCCGGTCTTTTGCGCCACATCTTCGGGGGTGAGGGAAGCGATCTCCCGAAGATCCCTAATCCGCATGGCGATCATCTCGATCTGGTTCATTCCAATGCCTCCTTTTATTTGCTGAATTTACTACTCCCAATGAAAAAGCCCTGCACTTACATGCAGAGCTTGTATGCCGAATGAATCCACTTGCGGGGCGATATACTTTCCCCCCCTTTCTTCGGCTCCAACAAGCCCTAGCCTATCACGCGGCGCCGTCCGGCCCTACTCAAGGGGAAACCCCTTTTCGGCCCGGCTGCTCGGGAGTGATGCGCGAAACCCGCTGCTGCCGGCTTGCACCAACCGCCGGTTCTCTAAAAGCAGAAATGGGGATCGCTTGTCTCCGTTGTAGCATTTACGGTGGATATTTAATTGGGAGTATGATACCATTGAGGAAAGAGACTGTCAAGCAGATGAGAACAGATTTTTCCCTTGTATTTTCTCGCAAGGCATGAAAAGTGTTCATAGATGCGTTCATCCTATATGGATACGGAAACGGAGGGATATCGTGCAGACGGACGAACTGATGGTGGCCCGGGCCAAACGTGGGGACGCGGCGGCTTTCGAGGCGCTGGTAGGGCCACATGAGCGGCTGATCTACCTGACGTGCCTGAAACTGATGGGCAACGAGCAGGACGCCGGTGACTGCGCCCAGGAAGCGCTTTTGCGGGCCTACAGGGCCATGGCCAGCTACAGGAGCGAAGCGTCGCTTACGACATGGCTGTACCGCATCGCCTATAACATCTGCTTGGATGCGCTTCGCAAGCGTAAGCGCATCGCTGCGGAATCGTTGGAGGCGCTGTCGGAGGATGGGTTCACCCCGGAGGACAAGGGGCAGACCCCTTACGCCGCGCTGGAGCAGAAAGAGCGTATGGCAGCACTCAAGCGGGCCATCGATATCCTGCCGGAGGATATGCGCACTGTTTTGCTGCTTTCCCAGGTAGAAGACATGGGCTATGAGAAGATCGCCGAAATCCTGGACACGCCCGTGGGCACGGTCAAAAGCCGGATCAACCGTGCGCGACTTAAACTAAAAGAAATACTTTCGGAAAACGCGGAACTTTTCCCCAGCGTTCCCGTCCAAAGGAATGAAAGGAGGGCCCATAATTGAATTGCGAACGCTTTGAAGCCCTTCTGACGGACTACCTGGAGGGCACGCTGACCAGTGAACTGGCAGCGGAAATGGCGGAACATGCAAAAACATGTGAGGCCTGCGCAAAAGCCGAAGAGGATATGCGCTTGATCCTTACAGACCTTGCCGCCATGGACACTTCCGTGCAGGTACCCACGGAATGGAGCCAGCGCTGGCGTCAGGCTGTCCGGGACGAGGAGAAGACGCAGATGCTAAAGCAAGAAGAAACACGCAGAAGAAAACCGACCTCCTGGCGCGCCTGGGTATCCGCCGCAGCAGCCGTGCTGGTCCTGGTAGCCGGTTCGCTGACCGTACGGGAGCTCATCCCGCAAACGATGCAAGAGCCAAGCGCCGATTACAGCCAGGCCCTGCAGAAAGCCGGGTATGACACCTTCCAAGAGCAGCCAAAGATGTATGCGGACAGCAATGCAGGCGCCCTGCCCGTGCCCATGCCGGAAATGGCCGCGGACGAATCTGCCGTTTCCAGCTTGAAGAGCGCAGACACCGCCGCTGCGCCTGCCGCGGGCAGCACGGTGAATGGCGTCAAGGTCATCCGTACCGCAAGCTACAGCCTGGCTACCATGCAGTTTGAACAGGACTTAAGCGCCATCAAGGCCCTGGCGGCTACCTATCAAGGCTGGGTGGAGTACGCTGGCGTCAGCGGCGACCAGACCCGGGGCGACACACGCTACGCAAACCTCACCTTGCGCATCCCTACTGAAAGCCTTAACGATTTCCGCACCGGCGTTACCAAGATCGGCCGGGTGACAGACAGCAGCGAAAGCGCCACGGACGTGAGCGAAAGCTATGCTGACACCAGCATGCGCCTTACCACCCAGCAGACCAAGATGGAACGGCTGGAAGCGCTGTTGAAGAACAGCGGGGACCTGGCGGATATCCTGGCGGTGGAAAATGAAATCGCCAACACCCAATATCAGATCGACAGCTATGAAAGCACCCTTCGGGGCATGGACAGCCGCATCGACTTTACCAAGATCGATGTGTACCTTACGGAGGAGACCGCCAAAGACGCGGCTTCCGTAAAGAACCTCACCCTCGGCGAACGCATCCAAAAGGGCTTTGCGGCCTCCATAAAGGCTCTGGGGCAATTCCTGCAGGATGCGGCCGTTTTCCTGGTAATGGCTCTGCCCGTGATCCTGATCCTGGCACTGATAGCTCTGGTTATCATCCTGGTACGCAGACACCACAAACGTCACACGAAATAAAAGGAGGAAATACACATGCGCAAAAAATTCTGGTTGATCACTATGGCCGCGGTACTCATGCTCACCGTGGCAGCCGTTCCCGGTCTTTCCGAAAAGGCCCCGGAGGCTCCGACACTGACCACTGCCAACGTATTCACCTCCGCCTTGGCCGCCGGGACAGTCACCGTACAGGGGACCTCCAGCATCAGCCTGAAGGCCGACTATGCCAGCGTCAACCTGGGCGTGAACACCAAGGGCGCTACCGTCGCCGAGGCGCAGGCCGCCAACAGCGAGATCATGGATAAGGTCATTGCCGCCATCAAAGAACAAGGCGTGGCCGAAGAAGACATCGTCACCAACAGCTTCAACGTTTACCCCAACTACGACTACCAATACAGCAAGCTGACCGAAGGCGACAGCGTTGCCGGTTATCAGGTGGAAAACATGCTGATGGTCACCGTCCGAGATATGACCGCCCTTTCGAAGGTGCTGGACGCTGCCATGGGCGCCGGGGCCAACCAATCCTACGGCATCACCTTCAACTCCAGCAAGCAGGCCGAAACGTATAACCAGGCACTCAAAGACGCGGTCGCGGACGGAGCTCGCAAGGCGGGCCTGCTGGCCGAAGCTTCTGGAAAAGAGCTTGGCGAACTTCTCTCCATGGAGGAGAACCAGTACAGCTACAACCTGTACGGTGCTTCCGCCAAGACCATGGATGCGCAAGCGGCTGGCGCCACGCCCATCCTGGCCGGGCAGATCACGGTGAACGCTACGGTAACACTGGTATACAATTTCAAGTAAGCCCTTTGGGTGGAACAATAGGATAGACGTATAGCAAAACTCCCCCGGCAATGCCGGGGGAGTTTTGTTCATAATAAGCAT
This sequence comes from Bacillota bacterium, assembly GCA_023391725.1. Lineage (GTDB taxonomy): Bacteria > Bacillota > Clostridia > Christensenellales > Aristaeellaceae > JAEWAH01. The sequence continues at coordinate 5,628 of JAEWAH010000047.1, forward strand.
CCAGCCTTGCAATCTACCGTGAACGAACCTTTTTCAGGAAAGCCCCCGCCCTACGAAATATGAGAGCACAGACAGCCGCCTTTTCCCAAGCAAGCGCATCCGGTGTAAGCGGGCGAACTAAATCAAGCAAGATCCTTCGGGCTTCGCCCTCAGGATGACAATTTGTGTTTCTTGGCTGGTAAACCGTGGCGGGATGGGCGGCAAACTTGCGGGTGATCAATGATTGCCCCTACGGCAGAAAAGAGGATATTGGGTTTTCTTACGGACACATAGATCCCGGTATGGACGGCAGAACGGTAGCGGACGCCTACACGCGGGGCAATATTGGTGTTCCTATGGATGTTATGCTTTCCCTATATGGAATTCATCCAGATACTTTTCTCCGGCTGTGATGCTTGCCGCCACCGTCTGGGGCGCGGGGCCGCCGGGCACAGCGCGCATGCCGACGCAAGTTTTCAGAGAAATAGCTTCGAATACATCCTGCTCAAAGGCAGTATGGAAAACCTGCAATTCCGGCAAGGTCAGATCCAGCAGCGCCTTGTCTTCGGTCAGGCAGTGGGCCACCAGTTGCCCCACCACCTTATGAGCGTCCCGGAAGGGTACGCCTTTTTTCACCAGGTAATCGGCGCAGTCGGTGGCGTTTGCAAAGCCGCCTGCTGCACCTTTTTCCATCACATCCGTCTTGAACTTAATCGTTTTCAGCATTTCGGTAAATACAGTGAGGCTTTTCACCAGCGTATCCCGGGCGTCAAAAAATGCTTCCTTGTCCTCCTGCATATCCTTGTTGTACGCAAGAGGCAGGCCCTTCATCACCGTCAGAAGCGCGGTCAGATCTCCGTACACCCGCCCGGTCTTGCCCCGGATCAATTCCGCCACGTCGGGGTTTTTCTTTTGAGGCATGATGCTGGAGCCGGTGGCGAATCCGTCGTCCATCTCTGCGAATTGGAACTCATTTGTGGACCAGATAACCAGCTCCTCGCAAAAGCGGCTCAGGTGCATCATGGCAATAGAAGACGAGGACAGATATTCCAGCAGAAAATCCCGATCGCTCACCGCGTCCAGGGAGTTTTCGCTGATTTTGGAAAAGCCCAGTATCTCCGCCACCCGCTGGCGGTTTAAGGGATAGGTGGTCCCCGCCAGCGCGCCGGCGCCCAAGGGCATCACGTCCGCGCTTTTGAAAGCGTGACGGAAGCGGTCCATGTCCCGCGCAAACATCTGGAAATAGGCCATCAGGTGATGGGCCAGGGTGATGGGCTGGGCCTTTTGCAGATGGGTGTAGCCGGGCATCACATCGCTTAAATGCGCCTTGGAAAGGGACAGCAATGCCTGGCACAGCGCCTCTAGCAGCTGCGCTGTTTCCTGGCAGGCATCTTTGGCATACATGCGCGTATCCAGCGCCACCTGGTCATTGCGGCTGCGGCCGGTGTGCAGGCACTTCCCCGCCTCGCCAATGCGGGCGATGAGCAGCGTCTCCACCTGCATGTGGATGTCCTCCGCCTCCAGGGAAAATTCCGTGCGTCCGGACTCGATGTCTGCAAGGACATCTTTCAGCCCGTTAACGATTGCCGCGGCATCCTCCGCGGGGATGATGCCCTGCTCTCCCAGCATGGTGGCATGGGCAATAGACCCGGCAATGTCCTGCTTGTATAGCCGCCGGTCAAAGGGCAGGCTGGAGTGAAAATCATCCACCAGCTCGTCCGTGGGTTTGGAGAAGCGACCATCCCAGAGTTTCATGGAGGTGAGGATGTGCCGGGGAATCCTATTTGAGAAAAGGTTTCCCCAGACCCTTTCTAAAAACTTCAATAGGTTTATGTGCCTTGCTTAGCGAGGTGAAGGGGCTTGTTACGTTAAGGATCAACCACCCCGGCCTGCGGCCACCCCTCCTCTGGAGGGGAATTGGGGGCATCCTCCCCTGCTTGGGATTCCAAAGGGATTTATCCCTTTGGCGGGGTGCAGCGGCAGAGCCCCTGCTATTTCTTCCCCTGCTTCACCATGGCTTGCACCTTCATGGGCAGGCCAAGCAGGTTGATGAATCCCTCACTATCGTGATGGTTGTACAGCGTCTTGCTGTCGCCGAAGGTGGCGATCTGCTCCAGATACAAGCTGTTTTCGCTGGTCACGCCGGCGGGGATCACATTGCCCTTATAGAGCTTCATTTTCACCGAGCCGGTAACGTTCTGCTGGGTGCTGTCTACAAAGGCGGACAGCGCCTCACGAAGGGGCGTGTACCACATGCCGTCGTAGACCAACTCCGCAAACTTTATTGCCACCTGCTCCTTGTAATGGGCGGTGTTCCGGTCCAGGGTGATGCTCTCCAATTGCTTGTGGGCGGCGTAGAGGATCGTGCCGCCGGGGGTCTCGTACACACCGCGGCTCTTCATGCCCACCAGGCGGTTCTCCACCAGGTCGGCAATGCCAACGCCGTTGCGGGCGCCGATCTCATTGGCCTTTTCCACCAGGGCCACCGCGTCCAGCTTTTCTCCATTGATAGAAACAGGCACGCCCTTTTCAAAGGCGATTTCTACATATTCAGGCTTATCGGGAGCGCTCTGGGGCGTGACCATGGTCTGCAGAAGATCATCCGGCATTTCTTTAGAAGGATCCTCCAGGATGCCGCCCTCATGGCTCAAGTGCCAGATGTTTTTGTCCATGCTGTAGGGCTTCTTTTTCGTGACCGGCACGGGGATGCCCCGAGCGTTGGCGTAATCAATGGCGTCCTCCCGGCTCTTGATATCCCAGATGCGCCAGGGGGCGATGACCTGCATAAACGGATCAAAAGCCTTGATGGTGAGCTCAAAGCGCACCTGATCGTTGCCCTTGCCGGTGGCGCCGTGGCAGATGGCGGAGCAGTTTTCCTTGTGGGCTGTTTCCACCAGGTACTTGGCGATAACGGGCCGGGCAAAGCTTGTGCCCAGCAGATAACTGCCTTCATACATAGCCCCGGCCTTGAGGGTGGGCCAGATGAAGTCCTCTACGAACTCCTTTTTCATGTCGATGATATACAGCTTTTCCGCGCCGCTCTTTGCGGCCTTCTCATGCAGGGGGGCAAGCTCCTCCCCCTGGCCCACATCTGCGGCCATGCAGACCACGTCGCAATCGTAGTTTTCCTTCAGCCAGGGGATGATGATGGATGTATCCAGCCCGCCGCTGTAGGCCAGAAGTACACGCAGCTTTGCCATAATAATTCCTCCGCTCATTCTTTGCCCGCAGGGGCGTTATGATGAGCATCAGTATACACCCCATTGCATTAAAATGCAAGTATTGTTTATAAAAATACATTGCGATTTCAGTCAATGA
>JAEWAH010000159.1 GCA_023391725.1 Bacillota bacterium
GGAGTATATTTTGAAACCTGTGGAGCGCGAGCAATTGTTTGCCGCCATCCGCAAAATGGACGCGGAGATCGAAAAGCGGCAGGCCGCCCGGGAGATGACGCTGCAAATAAACCGCCAGCAATTGAGATATTTGATGCTGGACCGGGAGATAACGCCCCGGGAGCGCAATGCGATCACCGAACAGTTCACGGGCAGCTTTTTTAGGGAGGCGTATGTGGTCGTGTGCGCCGCGTCCCCCGTAGGGGAAACGGACGCTGACGGCATCCTCTACCTGGGGAGCGTGGAGGGGATGGCCGTATATCTGGCCGAAAGCATCAAGCAGGGTGCGCTCATTGGCGAAAAGATGCAGTGCCCGGGCACGGGGGTCAGCCGGCCCCGCCGGGAACTTTCGGAGGTCCGCCTGGCGTATGAGGAGGCGCTAAAAGCCCGCCGCCTGGCATTTGCCAAGTGCCTGCCCATGGCCGTGTACGATGGGGAGGACGATCAAGGTGCGCCTGTTCCGGAAGAGGCGATGGAGCGCATATTGCACCTGGCGGAGGCGGGCCGGCATATGGAGGCGGTCAGGCAAATGGAGCAGATCGTCCAAAATGTGACCGGCGGCCTCACCAGCGTCACGGAGTACGCGTCCTTTGCACGAACGCTTTCCGACAGGCTGGAGCGGCTGCCCTGCGCCAGCAAAAAGGACTTGATCCCTGTGCGCCTGGCGTTTTCCCACCAGCACTTAAGCGGCCATCTTCAGGCGTTCATCAGGTGCATGCAGGAGCTTCATGAGCGGATGAAGAGCCAGGAGGAGGTAAGCCGTGCCAGGGAGAAAATGCGCGTGGCCATCGCCTTCATGCAGGAAAACTTCCACAAGGATTTGAACATGGCCATGGTGTCCAATCACGTTTCCATGAACTATTCCCAGTTTTCCAATGCCTTCAAGGAATACACGGGCAAAAACTTTGTGGTTTACTTAAAGGAACTGCGCATGGCCAGGGCGAAGCAGCTTTTGCGCACCACCGATATGAAGGTGTTCGAGATCAGCTGGAAGGTAGGCTACGGGAACGAAAAGCACTTTATGAAAACATTCCGGGCCGTATGCGGCGTATCGCCCACGGAATACCGGAAAGAAGGAACGGCATGAACGGAAAAGTCAAAGGTTTTTTGCACGTTGGAAACGGAGTATTTTTGAACGGGGATGACGAGCCTATCCTGCTTCGGGGCGTAGGACTGGGCAACTGGTTATTGCAGGAAGGGTATATGTGGCGCTTCCCAGGGACCCGGGCGGATAGGCCGCACCGCATCAAACGGCTCATTACGGAGCTGTGCGGCGAAGGTTTCGCCCGGGAATTTTTTGAACGTTTTGCGGAAGGCTATATCACCGAAGGCGACATTGCGCGCATTGCGTCGGAAGGCTACAACTCCGTGCGCATTCCCTTCACCTGGCGGGTGCTGATGAAGGAAGGCCCCGGCATCGCCTTTTTGGAATCCGGGTTTGCGCTGCTTGACAGATGCATCGATCTGTGCGAAAAGTACGGGCTGTACGTCTTTTTGGACATGCATGGCGCGCCGGGCGGGCAGACCGGGGCCAACATCGACGACTGCGTGGACGATGTGCCAAGGCTTTTCCTGGACCGGGACAGCTGGGACAAGGCGCTGGCGCTGTGGGAGGAACTGGCCCGGCGCTATCACGACAGGTGGATCGTGGGCGGGTACGACCTGCTCAATGAGCCGCTGCACACCCCTGCAAAAGACGGGCTGATGCCCAATGTGGATTTTCTGATCCCTGCCCTCCGGCACTTTTATGAGGAGTGCATCCGGCGCATCCGCAAGGTGGATCAAAGGCACCTGCTCTCTTTGGAAGGGCCCCACTGGTCCACAGACATCAGCATCTTCGATCAGGAATATGACCCAAATATGTGCGTGCACTTCCACCGTTACTGGAACGCGCCCACGTTGGAGATGCTGGAACCATATCTTGCATTGCGGGAGAAGAACCGCCTGCCCCTGTGGCTGGGGGAAACGGGGGAGAATACCGTGGCCTGGTTCGCCTCCATGTTCCCGCTACTGGAGGAGAATGGCATCTCCTGGAACTTCTGGCCATGGAAGAAGATGGACTGCGTGAACTCCCCCTGCTCCATCCGTAGGCCCCGGGATTGGGACGCTGTATTGGGATATATAAACGGCGGGCCTCACCCGGGTTTTGAAAAGGCGCAGGAGATTTTTGAAGAGTACCTTCATAACATGCGCTTTGAAAACACCGATTACCACACGGAAGTGGTATCTGCCATGATGCGCAGGGCGGAAACAACTATTCCAGCTATCCAGCATGACCTGAAAGGCTCTTTAGGCGGACGGCGCATGAACAAGCCCGGGGCGCTGCCGGAAACGCAAACATCCCCCGGCAGCTCTGGCGGGGGCCGGACCGATCATCCTTGGTTGGTGTACGCGCTGCAATTGTCCCCTGGGGAACAGGCTGGTTATACTATTCATTTGGGTGACATGCCTACCCGCGTAGCCCTGCGCCTGATGGCCCTTGAAGAAGGTACGCTTCTGCGGGTGAGTGCCAAGGACCAGACGACGGGCCTTACGCTAACAAAGGGCGCAGGCTTCGAAATTCTTCCCGCGCTGACGCTTCCAAAAGACCAAGGGCAGGCCGATCATGAAGGCAATGGGGAGACTAAGCCCGAAGGTCAAGGGGAGGCCAACCAGGAAAGGCAAGAGGCCACCTGCCAAGTGGTCATCGCCTGCCAGTCAGGCAGCGTATTGCTTGATGAAGTAATCTTTGAAGCCATCTTTGAAACAGAAGCCAAGTAAATTCCCCTCCACGGGAGGGGAATTGGGAAGCCTCCCTCTTGAGTTTGGAGTTCGCGCCGCCAAAGGGCGAACCCAGTGAGCCTGAAGCATGCCTCATCCTTCACCTGCGGGTGACACCTTCCCCTAAAGGGGAAGGCAAGGCCTGATCGCTTTACTGTGATCGTCATGATAGGCGGGCCTTAATATAGCGCCGTCGTTCTCTAAGCAATATATTCCCTTTAAGTATTCCTCAAAACAATTCCTCACCCCCAAAGGAGGCCCTCCTATGTCCGCCCCCGAATCCCCGCCCCCCAAAGGCAGCCCAGCCGGAGCCGCCATAGCCTACGCTATCGCCCTTCTGCTTTGTTGGACTGCTGCCTGGCCTATTTCCACATGGCTTCAGGGGCAGTCGCCTTTCTTTGCGCAACCCTTTGGCAATTTTCTGTACTGGCTTGTACTGCGCATTCTTTTGTGGGTCCTGCCCTCCCTTTGGCTGATCCGTCGCATGGGAAGACCCCTGCGGGAGATAGTGGGGCTTGCGCATGACCGCTCCATCCTCCTGTGGGGCGGGCTTGCCGGGATTATCTGGGGCGGCAAGACTGTCTTCTACCGGCTGTTTGTGGGCCTGCCGCTGCACCCTATCGTGTGGGACTGGTCTTTTGTGACCGCGGTAATTTATGTGCCCTTCGTGGAGGAATTGGCCTTCCGCGGCGCGATCCTTTGCGCGCTCCAGGCACGCTTTAGGTTCTGGGCAGCCAACCTCATCGCCGGGGCGCTGTTCCTTGCCATCCATCTCCCTGGCTGGTACTTTCAGGACTTCTTTTCAATGGATGTTACAGTTGTCGCGGCCTCGGTGCTGGGTATCCTTTTCCTGGGCTGGATCCTTGGCTTTGTGGCCCATAGAGCCAAGTCGGTAGCCGCCAGTACCCTTGCACACATGCTGAACAATCTGTTCCAGCGCTTTGTGGAATAGGGGATCTTCTTTCTTGCCTCGGCTTTTAAGGCGGCGGCTGCTGTTGACAGAAACGGCGGCCGCCGTTTACAATAAGCGGGACTATAGCGGCTCTAAAAAGACAAAAGAGGGCAAAACGATGGAGCTTACCGACCTTTCCTTTGAACAACTACTCAAAAAAGGCGGCCACGGCTGCGCCTGCGGCCATCATCACGGTACGACCCTGGAATATTTGATGATCGGCCAGGGAGCGGTGCGCTTCCTGCCTGAGGCGATGGAACGCATCGGCGCGCGCAAGGCTTTTATCGTCTGCGATGAAAACACCCGCGCCGCGGCCTGGCCCCTGGTGGAGCCGGTCATCACCGAGGCGGGCATCCCTTTTGTATTGCACATGCTGGAAGGCGCGCATGTGGAGCCGGATGAGCACGCCGTAGGCGCCCTGTGCATGGCCTTTGACCCCACGTGTGATGTGGTGCTTGCCATCGGCTCCGGGGTGGTGAACGACTTAAGCAAGGTGCTGGCCCACGCGGCCGGGCGGAAAAGCATGGTGATCGGCACCGCTCCTTCCATGGACGGCTACGCATCCAACTCTTCTTCCATGATCCAAAACCGCATCAAGGTCACGTTATACAACGCCTGCCCCGCCGCCATCCTTTGTGATACCGATATTCTCAAAAACGCGCCCATGCGCATGCTCCAAGCGGGTTTGGGGGATATGCTGGCCAAGTATGTCTCCATCTGCGAGTGGCGCATTTCGAGCATTGCGATAGGCGAATATTACTGCGAAAACGTGGCCGCGCTGGTGCGAAAGTCACTGAACAAATGCGTATCCGCCGCCCAGGGCCTCAAGGAACGCGATCCCAAAGCCATCGAGGCCGTGACGGAGGGCCTGGTGCTTTCCGGCATCGCCATGAGCTTTGCGCAGATTTCAAGGCCCGCTTCGGGGCTGGAGCATTACTTCTCCCACATCTGGGAGATGATGGCCCTGGACCGGGGCACGGCCTACGAGCTGCACGGTATCCAGGTGGGCGTGGGTACGTATCTCACGTTACGCCTGTATGAGACCATCCGTGCCTTAAAGCCCAACCGGCAGAAGGCTGAAGCGTTTATCGGCGCCTTTGACAACAGCGCCTGGGAAAAGGAGATGCGTGAGATATTTGGCGCTGCCGCCGATGCCGTTATCGCGGGGGAACATGGCAAATATCATAAGAACGATCCTGAACGCCATCAGGCGCGGCTTGATAACATCCTCAGCCACTGGGATGAAATTCAGGCCATCATTGCCGAAGAATTGCCCCCTGCGGCTGATATAGAGCGGCTGATGCGCAGCCTCAAAATGCCCGTGACCCCGGCGGACATCGGCGTAAGCCGGGAAGATGCCTATAAGGCCCTCATCGGTTCCCGGGATATCCGCGATAAATACCTCACCAGCTCCATGCTGTGGGATTTGGGTCTGCTGCATGAGATGAAGCTGGCGGAATAAATGGGATATTCAAGCGGTTATTTGCGCGGCTGCATGAGATAAGCCTACCAAAAGCCTTCCCTTCTTCAGAGGGGAAGGTGCCGACGAAGGAGGTGGATGAGGTAAAGCCTTCTGCAACCGCACCTCATCGGGCGCTGGCGCGCCTCCGGCTTGCTCAATCGTTGCACTGCTGTGCTGCGCTTGCATTGCTCGTTTCGCAAGCTTCCTCCGCTTCGCTTCATCCGCCACAGGCGGCGCTCAGCTCCGGAACCTTCCCCGCTAAAGCAGGGAAGGCTTTTGATGGGCTTATCTCTCTCAATTGAAGACCAACTGCTTGAATACAACATTAACTGCGGAACACCGTGAACGTGAAGCGGTTCCGGTACAGGTGGATAGGCAAAAGCCAAAAAGGAGCAAATCCCATGATTGAAATCAAAGAGAACTATCCCGACAGCAAGCCGCAGATGTATGCCTTGTTGAAAGAGCAGCTGACCGCGTTGATAGAGGGAGAAACGCACCCCCTGCCCAACCTTGCCAACATGGCGGCGCTGCTAAACGGCGCTTTGAAAGACATCAACTGGGTGGGCTTTTACCTGATGGTGGATGGCGAACTGCTATTAGGTCCCTTCCAGGGCAAGACTGCCTGCATCCGTATCCCGGTGGGCAAGGGCGTTTGCGGCACGGCGGTGGCTCAGGACAAAATCCAACTGGTGGAGGATGTGCATGCCTTCCCGGGCCATATCGCTTGCGATGGCGCTTCCAATTCTGAGATCGTGCTGCCCATCCGTGCGTGCGGGCGCATCGTGGGCGTGCTGGATATAGACAGCCCCCACTTCTCCCGCTTTGATGCGCAGGATGAGCAGGGGCTTTCGGAGCTTGTTTCATTGCTGGCTTCCGGCTGCCGGTGGGAGGCCATCACAGTACCCAATTGAGGAAGATCGATAGGCCTGCCACCGCAAGAGAGATGGGGCCAAAGGCCTTGCCAGAAAGAATGCTTGCGCCGGTTGCCCTTTTTCGGCGCGCCCAAAGCTTCATCAGGAGGCTGACGCCCAGGGAGCCCGCCCAAATCACGGCGGTTCCGCCAAGCAACTCCAGCCCAGCGAACTGCTGAAGTTTTGCCGCATCCGTAAGGAAAGAGACGTCCCGGATCCAGGTAGGGGCCAGGGAAAGGTATGTCAGATAGAGCATCCGCCACAGCGCGCCGGTGAAGAGGACAAGAGCGGCGTACTGAGGCCAGGGGTGCTTTTCTTTTGCCGATATTACCAGGGGGAACGCCCACAAGGCAGCGAGGCCCTCCAGCAGGATGGATACCGCCGGATTGATCACATAGTCGAGCCTGGGCACCATGGGTATGTTCACCAGCTTGATGGCTGCGGACAATAAAGCCGCGTACAGGATATCTGGCGCTTTCCCGGTCTGCCGGTACACGCCGTACATGAACCCAAAGGCCAGGGGATAGTACAGCGCCCAGCCCAGCCCGGGCAGGAACAGATGGATGAGATATGCGGCGGTAGCTTCCGAAATGCCCCACATCCCGCCCCAGAACAGGATTGCCGCCCAACGCTTTTTCACAAAAATCCCTCCTTGTTTTTCACTGCAACCTCCCGTACGGCAGCAATGATCTCTTCATAGCAGGTGCAGCGGCAGATGTTGGATTGCAGCCAGGTTTCTATGGTGTAATCATCCGGGTCGGGGTGATTTAGAAGCAGCGCGTGGGCGTTTACCACGAATCCCGGCGTGCAGTATCCGCACTGCATGGCAAAGTGGGAGATGAACGCCTGGTGGATGGGGGAGGCCTCAAGGCCTTCGGCGGTCACGATCTCATGGCCCTGGGCCTCCGCCGCCAGGCACAGGCAGGATTTCATGGGCCAGCCGTCCCACAGCACCGTGCAGGCGCCGCAGTCTCCGTTTTCGCAGCCCGGCTTGCAGCTTGTAAGCCCCAGGTGATCCCTAAGCACATCCAGCAGCGTTTCAAAGGGATAGGCCTCGGTTTGAAAGACCTCCCCATTGACGTGGAGGGTGAGGATCGTCTTCCCTTCTAACCGATATACTTGGCTCACGCGGCCTCACCCCCCAGCCTTGTAAAGGCGTTGTTCAGCGCATCCGCCAGCATAAAAAGGCGGTACTCTCCGGAGGCAAAGATATCGCAAAGGGGGTCATCAAGGTACTTTTGGCTAAAAAGCACCGCCAGCGATTCCTCCGTCAGTTGCTCCTGAGAATTGGGAAATTCCAGCCATACGGGATACCTGTACAACCCGGATACAGCTGCGGCGATGCATTCATCCTTTTGAATGGCAGCCAATGTGAACAGGGGATAACCGATCTTCTCCCCCGTTGTATGCTTGGCGTGGACAAAGGGGAGTCGTGCATATTGTTCCTCCACCAGGAAGCGGACGATGAACTCTCCCGGACCAAGGTACAGTTCCGGCTGAAAGAGATCCCTTATGGGCGCTTCTCGCATCCCGCCAGGGCCGTTAAGCACCGCCGTGGCGCCCGCCAGCAGCAGGGGCAAAGCGGCTTCATGATAGATGACGGTCCCGGCGACGTTCCCGCCCAGGGTGATCTTGCACTGGGCGGTATGGTCCGCTATCCGGGCGCAGCATTGGGATAAAAGGGGAAGCCCGTTCCAGCGGCAGATGCTGTTCAGCGTTTCCGCCGCGCCGAGTGTCATGCAGCCATCCTCCGTCCCAAAGCCATGCATATCCGGAATATTCTTCAGGTCGATCACCGCGTCAAAGTGAAGGCTGTTCACCCGGCCCATGGTGATGATCTCCGTTCCGCCGCCAAAGTACAGCGCCTTTTTGCCTTGCACTGCGAATTCCTGATATGCCTGCGCCGCTTCCTCGAGGTTTTTTGGCTGAAGGTAGGAAAAAGAAAAGGGGATCATGCTGCCCCTCCCGGCTTTCCCGCCGCGCGCCAAAGCGCTTCAAAGGTCAGGGGAAGCGTATCGAGTTCCTTGCCCATGGCCCGGGAAAGGGCATTTGAAAGCGCCGCGCCCATGCCCAGGACGCCATGCTCCCCCAAGCCCCGGTGCCCATAAGGGCCGTCCATATTGGGCGTTTCCACAAACGCGACTTCATATTGCGGATTCTCCATCGGGTGTATTACCTTATACGTGCGGAAACTGCTGGTCATCAGCCGCCCTTCTTCGTTATACACGAAATGCTCCCTGGAGGCCACGCTCAGCCCCATGTGCATCCCCCCGGTGATCTGCCCCCGGCAGATGCCCGGGTTGATCACCTTACCCGCGTCTACGGCGGTCACGGCCCTAAGCAGGCGGAAGGTGCATTCCTTCGTATCGTATTCGATCTCCACCGCCTGGGCTCCCGGCGTCCAGAAGGGCCCGGCCCGGCCCTGGCCCGTCTCCTTATCCAGTCTGGACAAATGCTCCATGGTATAGCTCCCCCGGCCGATGATCTGCCCGAAGATGGCCTTGCCGTCCTCAAACTGCAGGCCGCCGGTGAGATGCTTGATCTCAATGGCTACGGAGGGGTCGCTAATCTGGAAGACCTTTTCATTTGCCACGGCCAGGTGGTTCTCCTGGCAGCGCAGCGCCACGGCGGCGGCACGTTTCAGCTGTGTGACGGCGTCCTCCAATGCCGCCAGCACCGCATTGCCGGCAAGGAAGATGGTCATGCTGGCCACGGTCTTCCAGTGCTGCGGCGCTGTCCTTGTATCGATCCTGTCCTTGACATATACACGGCTTGGGTCCATGCAAAGTTTTTCCGCCACGATCTGCCGTAGGGCGGCCAGTATTCCCTGGCCGCACTCCACCGCGCCGCAGTGCACGTTTACGCTCCCGTCCTGGCAAAAGATCACCACCGCCCCCGAGGAAGCGTCGGTGGGAGAACTGGAGGTCTTGGTAAAGCAGGAAAGCCCCTTGGCCCGCACTTTATTGGGGCCAATGGATACAAGGGGGCCTTCCTCCCAGCGGATCAGGCGCGCCGCCTCCAAAAGGCATTTTTCGGGCTCGCCATAGTTGCTGGGGGTGAGGGAGACCCCAGTGGCGGAGTGGAGGCCCGCCCGGTTTATGTTCCTGCGCCTAAGTTCCACGGGGTCCATATGAAGCGCAGCTGCCAGCTTGTCCATCATTCGCTCCATGCAGAACGTGCTTACCTCGTGACCAAAACCACGGAAGGAAGTGGCGTACACATGATTGGTGTACACGCACAGCGCGTCTGTCTGCAGGCAGCCGATCTCATACGGTTCGCCCGTGCTTGCCGCGATGGCACGAGTCATCCGGGGGCCGGTATCGGCGTAGCCGCCCGTATCCAAATGGTATTGAGCCTGCAAAGCCGTGATCTTCCCCTCCCGCGTCGCGCCCAGCTTGAGATCGCATTCCGCGCCCATTTTGCACCCCACGGAAAAGAAGCACTGCTCTCTGGGAAAGGCGAGGCATACTTTCTTTCCCCCCACCGCCCTGGTGGCCAGAAAGGCCAGCAGCTCGGGATGGGCGTTCACCTTGCCGCCGTAGGCCCCGCCAGCCGGATACCCATCCACCTCCACCTGCCCCTGGGGGAGCTTAAACAGGTCCGCAATGGTATTGCGCACCATGTGGGGGGCTTGGGTGGAGGATTGGATAAATACCGTCCCATCGCCACGTATCTCCGCCAGAGCGCAGCGGGTCTCCATATATCCGTGTGCGGCCTGGGGCAGGCTGAAATGGGCTTCCACCGTTACCTCAGCGCGCTCCCAGCCTTCCCTCATATCCCCCTTGCGGGTCTTTGCGTGCTGAACGATATTGGAGCCTGCCAGGGGATAGACCTCCCCCGAGGGAAGCAAATATTCCTTCAGCTGCGGGTGTATGAGCGGAGCGTCCGGTTTAAGGGCTTCCGCCACTTTTGATAGGACGGGCAGCGGCGCGTAAGTCTCCCGGATCAAGTTTGCCGCCTGCCTCGCCTGCCAGGGTTCCCTGGCCACCACCAGGGCCACCGGCTCGCCAAAGTACCGCACCGTGCCCCGGGCCAGGATGGGCATATCCCGGATCTGCGGACCGGTGAGCAACAAGCAGTCTTCGCCTGTAAGGATAGCCTGCACCCCTGGGACAGCCCATGCTTCTGAAACGTCAACGGACTGCAATAGTCCATGGGCCACGGTGGAGGTATGCAAGGCGGCGTGAAGGCAGAGCGCGGGCGCATCGTCCCGCACATACCGCATCGTCCCGGCTGCCTTGTCCATGGCGTCCTGGCGCGTGAGCGCCGCCGTCAGTATGCCCTGGTCCATCCTGCACGACCCTTTCTCTATATGGATGGCAGGTTCCATTTTGTCCTGCCGCCTTACAGAGTTGCCAAAAAAAGGCCGCCCTATACGGGCGGACACTTTCAGGAAAATGGCGGTTACACTCTCCTGGCCTTGTACGTTTCATCTTCACTGCTCAAACAGCCAATCAATATACCCGAGCGTGGGCACCAATTCCCCTTCCTCCCATAACTTCATAAGGTCGTCTTTCGTGGCCCACTTGGCGTCACACGTTTCGCCTTCCTGAAAAACGACGCTTTGGATGTCCGCTTCATGGTGAAAGAGCCAGACATCAAAAAAGTCATCCCGGCGGATTCCCGACCGGATCACTCGCCCGTTTTCGGGAGGCAGAATGATGCCCAGTTCCTCCTGCACCTCCCGCAAGGCCGCCTGAAGGCTCGTTTCACCTGCAAGGACCGAGCCGCCGGTGCACTCCCAGAGGTTAGGATACGGCTTGTTGGGCGTGCGCTTGGAGATCAGGTATTCGCCGCGGCTGTTTTGTATCCACACATGAACCACCAGGTGATACTCCCCGGGATTCACGGGTTTGCCCCGCTCATGCACCTGGCCGGTGGGATTGCGGTTTTCATCCAAGACGTCCCAGAATTCCATGCTTTTTCTCCCCTCATTTGTTCGGACTTGGTCGCGCTTAAAGCAACGCTTCCAGTTTCCGGATGTTCGCCCCCACATCTTCCGGCCTGTGAGCGTCGGAGGCGGTGAGCAGGCGCACGTCATTATTAAGAAGTACCGCCCGCATTTTTTCGTTCATGCCCAGCTCATTGTGCCTGCCATAGTTCAGGTAAAGCCCTCCGCTCTGCTCCGCGTACATACCGCCCTGATTCAGAAGCCGGGCAATCTTTTCGTAGGTTTCTATAAGATCAGCCTTTGGATGATGCCCAAAGCACTTGATGGAATCGGGATGCGCCACGCCAGTAAAAAGGCGGCTTTTGATCAGCTGTTCCATGATCTCATAATAGCTAGTATACAGGGGATCGATGTCCTTGCCCGCCCAGAATTCCGCCTTATGGTCGAAGGCAAACCCGTCGATCCAGTGGACGGACCCGGTAAGAAAATCGAATGGATGCGCTTTTGTTACGCTGCGTACCAGCTCTTCCGTGCCCGGCTCGTAGCAGATCTCCAGCCCGAACCTTACCCGGATAGGGAATTGCTCTTTCCGGCATGCCTCTATCAGGCGCACATAAGCCGAAAGCGTCCATATGTTTCGCCGCGCGTACCACTCCCGCTGATAGCTGCTGTATGCGCACATATTGGCATACAGCGGGGCGAATTCCCGGAAGCGGTGGGAATGCTCCAGCAGCCAGATTTCTTTAAGCTCCATAGCTTCGGCCTGGCGGACGAAGCGCCAAACCCATTCCGGGGTGTAGGGCCCTTTCTCCAGATGGATATGGCAATCCAGCATTTTCGCTCTCCTTAAGAGAGATTCTTTTGAGGTTTACCGTCTGCTTTTGTAGGCTTTTACGAAATTAGTGATGATATCGGCCAGCGTGCCAAGGAGCACCAGCACCGTGAATACGGCGATGCCCGTTTGCCAATGGCTTGCCACAGCGGCCTCGTTAAGCTTAAGAGCCTGGGCCATGCGCGCGAGGAACGCCGGGTTGTAGGTCTCCGGGTCGTTTACGAACAGAGCGGTTACAATGGCCCCCGCCGCGCCGCTCACGGCACTGCAAGCGGCCAGAAGGTAAGTCCAGCGGCGGTAAAAAAGCTTCATGAGTGCCAGTGCCCAGCCAAGGGCAGTGGTAAAAACGAACAGCGGGATATAGTAGGAGAGCACCGCGCTGTTAAACAGCGGAATGCTGGCAGCACCGCCATTAAAATCCCACCATGCGAAGAAGTAGGGAAAGCGTGTGATCAAAAGAAGCCCCAGGGCCGAAAACACAATGCTCGTTACTGCTTCCCCCCGGGATATCTTGACAGCTGCCTCCGGCGGCACCTCGGGCAGGTCGTTTGGGGACCATTCGCCTTTGCCTTTTCGCCTGATGCCTCCGAACCGTTCCACCATCGCAAAGCTCAGCGTCGTCCACAAGAAGGCCTGGCCTACTGCCATCACCGCGCCGGTGATCACGCTGGAAAGCGCGGCGGCAAATATCTGGATCGGCGTGCCGCCCTGAGGGGCATTCAGAAGCGTATCCGCCAGCTTGATGACGACCATTACCGCGGTGAGCAGGGGGATTAAGAGCTTGAGCAGCGCCAGATAATCGTCGTAAACGGCGGGCGAGATCAAATACTGCGGGCCGGGGCGGTACTGCTCCGCCAGCTTCATGGGGTCGCCCAGGGAGGATAGCGCACGCAGCACATCCTCCTGTGATGGGCTTTCGGGCAGCATATCCGCAATGTTGGCCCGCAGTTCCTTTTCCACCTCTGGCCGGCTCTTTTCCGGCAGGCGCCGGACCACGTCGTACACGTAGCGGTCCATCAAATCATTCACTCCGATTCCTCCTTCAATAAGGTCGCCATATCGTCGGCCAGATGCAGCCATTCATCCTTGAGCGCCTTGTACATTTCAAGCCCCTTGCTGCTTAGCATGTAATATTTGCGGGGCCGGTTTTCGGCGGTGTCCCATTGGCTGTCCAGCAGCCCCTGGGATTCCAGCCTGCGCAAAAGGGGGTAGAGGGTCCCCGCCTCCATGCTGGTGTGTTTCTCCTCCAGTCGCTGAAGCAGCGAGTAGCCGTAGCACGGGGTCTTCAACTGGCTCAAAACAGCCAGCGTCAGCGTGCCCCGGCGCATTTCCAGGAAAATCCCCGAAAGGACTTCCGAATCCTCCAATGCCATCACCTCGGGAACATTATATGATGTGATACACACTATTGTCAATAGAATAATATTAAGATTTCCATTTCTCTGAAAATGCTTTCTGTTTTATCCTGCTTTGCGCTTTTCTTTTGAAATAAACTGTGATTTGGCGGGGTGTAGGCATATTGCCCGGGGGAAGGGAGAGTCTCCAAATGGTGTCGCCCGCAGGCTCCTTACGAGGTGTCCTGCTCGAGAAGAAGGATGCATCATTTCCAAAGCTGGCACGTACCAACACCTCTTCCGCCTCCTTCGTCGGCACCTTTCCCTCAAGGGGAAGGCTTTTGGTTAGATGGGCTCCTGTAACTGAAAATGAATGACTTGAATTCGGCTTGAACCGCACCACCAAATCATTATTTACTAAAGAGGAAGGCAAGTCGAGGAAGGAAGGCCGAGAAAGGGCAAGAGCGGAGGGCGGACAAAGTGCAGTACGGTGCGATGGCGATAAAGGTAGGGCTTGGCTTTTCCCTGCCAACATAGTTCGCCCCCATGCCGGATAACGGTATGGGGGCGCTGTTGAGATTAGATATTTGAATTTCGAGAAGTGATAAAAGTTTCCACTTTTGATCGATATGAAGCTAAAGAGTAGATGATAGATTCCACTTTCATAGGGAAATAGAGGGAAGAAATGCTATACCATCACCACATGCATCTGCACGTGAGGGAGCTTTGCGCGGATCAGCCCGGCCACATCCTTTTGATCCTGGTTTTCGGAGCGGCCGGAGCCCAGCACGATATGGGCGGCGTGCTGCTCCAGGGCATACTGGATCAGCCGCTCCAGCGGGTCAGGGGCGCGCAGCACCGCCATTTCCGCCCCGGCCTCGCTGGATAATTGGTACAGGTAATTGAGGGCGTCGCTCTGGGTGGAATTGCCTAAGAGCGGCGCGCCGTTAGGCGCCACATGCACCACCAAAAGGGGCAGATCAAGGCTGCCCGCCAATTGCTGGCCCTTTTGTATCAGCCGGTCGCATGTCTTTTGACCGGTCACGCAAACAAGAACGGGATGCGCTTCCTGCACGGAGATGATCTCCTTTACTTGTAGCCAATAAATTCATTCGGGCGGCGCATCGGAGGCCGCTTTTCCGCCCCGCTGTCCATCTTCATCAAATCATCGGCTACTTGCTTTGAGGGCATACCAAAACAGGCCCGGTAGGCCGGGGATATGGCCTGTGGAGATGACCTCAGGCTTCCCTTAAGACATTCGCCACAGCTTTATCGTGGGAAACGACGGTGATCTTTTCGCCTTGCGCAAAGGCTGGCGTTTCCTTATGTACATCGTAGTAAAACAGCCTGTCGTCCGCCTCGTCGGCTTTTTCACCCACGTTGACGGTCATGGCGTAATACTGGACGCCATCTCGCCAGCAAGGCTCGCTGCTTACGGATACAAAACGGCCCGTTGTCTCCCGTGTGCGTCCCTCCAGCACGTTGCGCAGATGACGCCCATAGCACACGATGGGGCTTAAGAAAAGCCCCCAGCAGAAGATGAAGAGGGCCCCGCCCAGGATGGTGAGCAGGATGGTCAGCCACTGCATCCGAAAAATCAGAGAAATCACGATGCCCGCCACGATAAGTGCCAGGGGAATTAAAAGCGCCGTGAGCCGCCGTTTCAATTGTCCGCGGTTTTCCTGAAGGTCGCTTTGCTGATACAATGCTGTTTCCTCCGTATGGTATGCGTAAGAACAGGACGGCATGCGCCCCTATCTAGTTATACGCCAAATGGCGCCGCTTGTAAAGAGTAAGCCCCCTGCTTTTACATGTATAAGGCTATGTAAAAAAACGGCCCGCTCCCATAAACTCAAACGGGAGCGGGCGCTGAATCTCAGGAAATAGGAGGTATCAATCCTCTTCTTCCTCTTCCTTCTCCTTGATGTGCTGCATCCCTTTGATGATCACAAACAGCAGGAACAGGACCAGGAATACCCCGGCTAGGCCCAGGACCGTGGTGGTGAGCCCCTTGCCCATAAGGGTATCGGCAAAGGAGGTGGAAGCGGCGGGCGCAACGGTTTCAGCCAGCGCGGAAGCGAACAGCCATTTGAACATATTCGTCAACCTTCTTTCTTAAGGTTTACAAAATCAACGGGATAGGAGCATGGTCACCAGGGTGATCACCATACCACCGGCCACCACAGAGCCCAACTGGCCGGACACGTTGGCGCTGATGGCCTGCATGAGAACGAAGTTGTAGGGATCGTCATCCTTGGCCATCTTCTGGATCACGCGGGCGCTCATGGGGAAGGCGGAGATGCCGGCTGCGCCGATCATGGGGTTGACCTTGTTCTTGCGGAACAGGTTCAGAAGCTTGGCAAAGAGCACGCCGCCAGCGGTATCGAATATGAAGGCGAACAGACCCAGGCCCATGATGAGCAGCGTGTTCCACTGCAGGAAATTGGCAGCCACCATGGTGGAGCCGATGGTCAGGCCCAGGAGGATGGTGACAAGGTTGGCTAGCTCGTTCTGCGCGGTCTTGTTAAGCCGTTCCAGCACGCCGCAGGCACGCAGAAGGTTACCGAACATCAGAGAGCCGATCAAAGGCGCGCTCATGGGCACCAGAATGCCGGAAATCAGCGTGACGACGATGGGGAAGAGGATCAGAGCCGTGCGGGGCGCCTTGTCCTCATGATACTCCATGCGGATCATCCGCTCTTTCTTGGTGGTCAGGGCCTTGATCACCGGGGGCTGGATTACGGGTACCAGGGACATATAGCTATAGGCCGCCACGGAGATGGGGGCCATGAAATCTTTTAACTGGAAGTGGTTGGCCACATACAATGTGGTTGGACCGTCTGCCGCGCCGATAATGCCGATGGCGGAGGCCAGCTTCATGATCATATCATTATTGCCAGCCAGACCCGGAATCACCAGGGGGATCAAAACCAGGGAGACAAGGAACGTGGCAAAGATGCCGAACTGGGCCGCCGCGCCGAAGAAGATCATGGCGGGGTCCTTCATCAGCGGGGTAAAATCGCACATGGCGCCCACCGCGATGAAGATCAAAAGCGGGAACAGCTCGTTGGCGATACCGAAGTTAAACAGCACTGTGAGGAAGCCGTCCTTGCCCATCACAGCGGGGAGCGCCGTCTCCAATACGGGGGGCAGGTTAGCCAGAATGGCGCCAAAGCCGATGGGCAGCAAAAGCGCGGGTTCATAATCCTTTTTGATGGCCAGATAAATGAGAATGATGGCTACAATGAACATGATCAGCGTTTTCCAGCCATCCGCGGAAAACAAATAGATGACGCCGGAGAATAGCTCGTTTAGAAGGTTCCCTCCCATAATGCGGTCCTCCCTTTATGTTACGACTCGCCAAAAACTGCGTTATTATAACACTATATCATTGTGTATGTCAAATGCGGGATCGCGCTCCGCCTATGCCGTTTGCCTTTTGTGGGTTTTGAGGAAGAAACTGGGGAATTTGCATTTTGTACGAATTTGTGCTACAATACATACCATCCTGGTGAAGAGGTGTGGATCTTGGACGAACCTCCCAGTCCCTTACGATCTGTGACGGGGACCAAGCATATTTTTACCGGCGTTGTCAACTTAAGGCGCAGGGCTGTTTTGCCCTTGCGCTTTTTTGCTTTGCACCGGGCAGGGCTTCACACTGCCCGCGGCATCGGAAAGGAAACGGATAAATGGACCTGATCGCCTTCCCAACCATCGTAGTCATCGTGCTTTGCATCGCGCTATCCGCATTTTTCTCCGCCGCCCAGATAGCCTTTTCACAAGTGAACAGGGCCCGGCTTAAAAGCCTGGCTTTCGGCGGGAATATGAAGGCGGAAAGGACCCTGGGCCTTTTGGATAAGCAGGACCGCCTGCTTTGCGCATTGCTCATCGCCGACCGCCTGGCGGATATTCTGGCCGTATCCCTCGCTGCCGCACTGTTTAATCAACTGCTGGGCATCTGGGGCCTGATCCTGTCCATTTTAGGCATGCTGCTCATTCTTCTTTTCCTTGGCGAGGCGGTCCCCACGGCCTTGGCCAAAGACGCGCCGGAAAGGCTTGCCCTGCGCGCCGTGCCATATGTTCGGCCGCTCATGGCGATTTTGGCGCCCCTTTCCTTCCTGTACCTGAAAACAGACGAGCTGCTTAGCATACGGTTCAAACCCCAGGAGGAGCCCCCTTTGGAAGAGGAACTCATCACCATGGTGGATGAGGCTCAAAGCGAGGGGGACATGGATGAACACGAGGGGGAACTGATCCGATCGGCCATCGAGTTTACGGACCTGGATGTGCGTGACATCCTGACCCCCCGGGTGGACGTGATCGGCCTTTCTGCAGACAGCACCATGGAGGAGGCGGCCGATACATTTTTGAAGCATGGGTATTCCCGCCTGCCGGTATATAAAGAGACCATGGATAATATCGTGGGCATCCTGCATGAAAAGGACTTTTACGCCGGGCGGCACGATGGGAAAGAGGAAATTGAGCCATTGATGAAGCCAGCGGTGTATGCTCCCGCCACACTGAAGACGTCGAAGCTTTTGAAGCTGCTGCAAAGCAGCAAGAACCACATGGCGGTGATCGTGGACGAGTTTGGCGGCACGGAAGGCATCGTCACCTTGGAGGATGTGCTGGAAGAGCTGGTGGGCGAGATATACGACGAGCATGACGACGTGCTGGAGACGGTAATCACCCAGGAGGACGGGAGCCTGCTGGTGGACGGCGGGGCCGACCTGGAAGAAATACTGGAACTCATCCATCTAAAGAAAGAGCACGAGGCGGATACCGTGGGCGGCTGGGTGGCCGAGCAGATGGGGCAGATCCCCAAGGTGGGGGAAGGCTTTGAGGTGGAAGGAATCCGCGTGCAGGCCACCCGCGTGTGGAAGCGCCGTGTGACGCAGGTGCGCATCGTGCCTCCCGCACCCAAAGAGGAAGCCGAGGCCCTTGTAGGGATGAACAGCATCATACAATGATTGATTTGCCCATGCCCCTGCCTGTCCTTGTTTAGACGGCAGGGGCATGGTATAATGAAGAAGGAAACAGCCCATGAAAACGACCAATGAAAACGACCCATGAAAGGGAGTGGATGCGCATGATGATGCGGCAAAATAGCCGGTTATTCTCTTTGTTATTGGTTTTGATACTCTGCCTCTCCTTGGGGACTGCCGCGCGGGCGCAAACGCTCCCGGCGGGCGGTCTGGATATCAATCAGATCACAGTCACCCAGGCGGATTTTTTGAAGGGCTTGCAGACCCTTGTGCCAACAGTGGGGAACCAGTTCCTGCTGGTCAATGTGACGGTAAAGACGGCGGATGGCAAAGAGCCTTCGGACCCCACGCCGATTTTGCTGGCGGTGGATGATGGCGGCCGCGCCTACACCCCGGCGCTGTTCGATGGAGAATCGTCCTTCACCGCGGCTTCAGAGCCGGGAAAGAAAGCCTTCCGGGTGCTGTTCGAGATTCCCGAAACGGCGGGAAACTATCAATTGATCGTACTTTCCGGGCCGGAGGGGGAAGTCAAGGGCAAGATCGACCTGGGCCGCAGCACTGCCGCCACTCAGCCCGCCGCGGCTAAAGAGCTTGCGGCCGTGGAGGGCGAAGGGTACAGCGCGACCATCCATGGCGTGACACAGAGCCATACGGCGGGAATGCAAACGGCCCCCGAGGGAATGAAGTATGCCTGGGTGGATGTGACTTTGACGGGGACGGGCAGTCAGGAATCCGTTTCCCAGCTAGCCGAAGAATGGTCCCTTCCCGATCAGGATGGGAAGGCGCAATCGGGGCTTATCCCCACCCGGGCCGCGGGGTTACTTACGCTGCTCCCGGTGAAAATGAATGAGCAGCTGCCTTCTGTCCGGGGCAAGATCGTTTTCCTTGTGAAGGAGGCGGCCACGGAGATCGCCGGGCTTCAAGTGAACGGAGTTCAAATTCCTCAAGCGCTGCCTATCACAGGAGACGAACTGGTGAGCGATCCCAAGCAGCCGGAGGCGGATGGGGCCTACCATCAGGCGGGCTGGAAGATCACCATCAACAGCGTGCGCGTTGCGGACAAGGGAACGCTGGCAAACCCGCCCGAGGGCGCCCGGTACGTGATCGTGAACCTCACGGTGGACAACGAGTCCACAATGAACCTTTCGGTGTCAGGCGAGCTTAACTTCGCCATGACGGACGAAGCGGGGAATGAACTTACCCAGAACTGGTTTGCAGACCTTGGGCAAAGCCTGGATGCAGAATTGCTGCCCACCCAATCAGTCACCGGGGAAGTGGCCTTCGTGCTGCCCAGCGGCATAAAGCCAGGGGACTTGCGGGTTCATCTGAACATGCTGGGCGAACCGCTTATGATCCCCATGGCCGGGTACATCACAGAATAAAGGAGAAGTCAGTTACATGGCTGTTACGACCCGCAAAAAGGCGAAAGCTGCCCGCAAGACCATTGTTGTCCGCGCGGTGTGCATCATTTTGGTGATATTGATGTTG
This sequence comes from Bacillota bacterium, assembly GCA_023391725.1. GTDB lineage: Bacteria > Bacillota > Clostridia > Christensenellales > Aristaeellaceae > JAEWAH01. The sequence goes on from JAEWAH010000159.1 coordinate 19,655, forward strand.
TTGTCCCTGATGGTGACGGTGCTGCCGGGGCTCAATTGGTAAGGGAAGACGGCTACAGGCTACCGCTTCTTTTGCCATAGCCTGGCACCGGGTAGGAAGGATTTCACGCCTGCGGGCGCGACCAGGGCTTTCCGATCGCCCTGGACCTTCGGAGGCATCCCCCTAAAGAATTGATCCATTTTGATGGATGCTACATTAGTGACCTGCTGGACAAGGCATCAATTACCTATATTTCCCTGATGAAGTTTTCCTTGAGGGGTGCGGGGAGGGTTCCTTTTTAAAAGGAACCCTCCCCGTCTATCCCTCTTAATTTATCCCCCTGCGTAAAAGAGCCGCCCATCCGGGCGGCTCTTTTGCGCTGAGTCAATAAGATGATATGGCTTACTGAGCCATCTTTTTGTAGGTTGCCAGGCGCTGAGCGGCGTCCTTTTCGGCCTGGGCGAAGAGCTCTTCGGCGGCCTCGGGGAACTGCTTGGCCAGGGTGGTATAGCGGGTCTCGCCCTTGAGGAAGTCCTGGTAGCTCTGGGTGGGATCCTTGCTGTCCAGGGTGAAGGGGTTCTTGCCCTCGTCCTGAAGGTCCGGATTGAACCTGTACAACGGCCAGTAGCCAGCGGCCACAGCCTTGCGGATCTCGGCCTGGGAAAGACCCATGTTGATACCATGGTTGATGCAGGGGGAGTAGGCGATGATGAGGGAGCGGCCCTTGTAAGCCTCGGCCTCGGCGACCGCCTTCATCAGCTGGGCGGGGTTGGCGCTCATGGCAACGGTAGCCACGTACACATAGCCGTAGCTCATGGCCATCATGCCCAGGTCCTTCTTGCGGGTGCGCTTGCCGGCAGCGGCGAACTTCGCCACAGCGCCGGTGGGGCTGGACTTGGAGGCCTGGCCGCCGGTGTTGGAGTACACTTCGGTATCAAGCACCAGCACGTTCACATCCTGGCCAGCGGCCAGCACATGGTCGAGCCCGCCGTAACCGATATCGTAGGCCCAGCCGTCGCCGCCGAAGATCCAAACAGACTTCTTGACTAACAGGTCGGCGCTGCCGATGACCTCCCGGGCCAAGGTGCAGGCTTCACAGGTGCAGACCTTGCCGTTCTTCAGCCACTCGGCTTCCCACTCAGTGCCGGTCAGGTCGACATCCACGCCGTCCTTGCAAGCGGCCAGGAGCTTTTCGCTGGCGGCCTTGGAGCCTTCAGCGTCATCCTTGTTCGCCAGCCATTCCTTGCCGGCTTCCTTGATGGCTTCCTCGGCATACTCAACGGCAATCAGTTTGTCAATGGTTTCGGCCAGCTTTTCACGGCGCTGGGAGAAGGCAAGCTGCATACCGAAGCCAAACTCCGCGTTGTCTTCAAAGAGGCTGTTGGCCCAAGCGGGGCCCTGGCCCTTGGCGTTCACGGTGTAGGGGCAGGTGGGGGCGGAACCGCCATAGATGGAGGAGCAGCCCGTGGCGTTGGCGATGACCATCCGGTCGCCGAACAGCTGGGTGATGAGCTTTACATAAGGCGTTTCGCCGCAGCCAGCGCAGGCGCCGGAGAACTCGAAGAGGGGCTTTAAGGCCTGGCTGTTTTTCACGGAGGCCTTGTTGGTGATGGTGGTGACTTCCGGCATGGTCATGGCAAACTCCCAGAAGGGCTCCTGGAACTTTTGGGTCTCCAGGGGTTCCATCTCCAACGCCTTGGTCTTGGCGGGGCACACCTCGGCGCAGTTGGAGCAGCCGGTGCAGTCCATGGGGCTGATCTGGATGCGGTACTGCATCCCGGCGAATTCCTTGCCGGTGGCGGGCTTGGTCACATAGCCCTCGGGCGCATCCTTCATCATGGCGTCGGGAGTATAGATGGGCCGGATCACAGCGTGGGGGCAAACCAGTGCGCAGGTGTTGCACTGGATGCAGTTTTCGGGGATCCACTTGGGAACCTTCACCGCGATGCCGCGCTTTTCAAACTTGGTGGTGCCGGTGGGCACAACGCCGGCCGGATCAAACTTTGAGACGGGCAGCTTGTCGCCTTCCTGGGTGAGGATCGGGGCGATGACATCATAGAAGTAGTCGGTGGCCTCGATGTGCACAGGCACGGCGCCGGTGGTGGCGTTGGCCCAAGCGGCGGGCACGGGCACTTCCTTCAGCCCCGCGATGGCGTGGTCGATGGCGTCGTAGTTCTGCTGAACAACCTTGTCGCCCTTCTTGCCGTAGGTCTTTTTGGCATAGGACTTCATGTAGTTCTCGGCTTCGTTATAGGGGATAACTTCGGCCAGCTTAAAGAACGCCGCCTGCATGATGGTGTTGATACGGCCGCCCATGCCCACCTTGGCCGCCAATTCGATGGCGTTGATGGTGTAGAAGCGGGCTTTTTTCTGGGCCAGCAGCTGCTTCATCTTGGCGGGGAGCTGCTCTTCCATTTCGGCAGGAGACCAGGGGCTGTTCAGGAGGAACACGCCGCCTTCCTTCAAGGAAGAAACCATGTCATACACGGTGACATAGGAGGGGTTGTGGCAGGCCACAAAGTCCGCCGCGTCGATGAGGTAGGTGGACTGGATGGGGGACTTGCCAAAGCGCAGGTGGCTCACGGTCAGGCCGCCGGACTTCTTGGAGTCGTAGGCGAAGTAGCCCTGCGCGTACATATCGGTATGGTCGCCGATGATCTTGATGGAGTTTTTGTTGGCGCCAACGGTACCGTCGGAGCCCAGGCCGTAGAACTTGCAGGAGACGGTGCCGGCGGGAGCGGCATTGATCAGCGCGCCCATGGGCAGGCTGGTGTGGGATACGTCATCCTCGATGCCAACGGTGAAGTGATTCTTCATGGCGCCAGACAGGTTATCGAACACCGCCTTGACCATGGTGGGGGTGAATTCCTTGCTGCCCAGACCATAGCGGCCGCCCACAACATCCAGCTGCTTGCCGGCTTCGGCAAGAGCGGCGCGCACATCGGTGTATAGGGGCTCGCCAAGGCTCCCGGCTTCCTTGGTGCGATCCAACACCGCCAGCTTTTTGCAGGAGGCGGGAATGGCGCTAAGGAAATGCTTGGCGGAGAAGGGGCGGTACAGGCGGACCTTGATGAGGCCGACCTTTTCGCCTTTCTTCAGCAGCAGGTTGATGGTCTCTTCAATGGCCTCGCAGCCGGAGCCCATGGCGATGATGACACGGTCGGCATCTGGCGCGCCAACGTATTGGAAGAGCTCATACTTGCGGCCGGTAAGCTTAGCCACTTCGGCCATAACGCCTTCCACGGCGGCGGGAACGGCTTCATAAAATTTGTTGGCCGCTTCCCTGTTCTGGAAGTAGATATCGGGATTTTGAGCGGTGCCCTGCTGATGGGGATGCTCGGGGTTCAGGCCGCGGGCACGGAACTCCGCCACCTTTTTTTGATCCAGCAGCGTTTCCATCTCGCCGTACTCGATGCCGTCGATCTTCTGCACTTCATGGCTGGTACGGAACCCGTCGAAGAAGTGGAGGAAAGGCACGCTGCTCTTCAGGGTAGCCACGTGGGCCACCAGAGCCAGGTCCATGGCTTCCTGTACGCTGTTGGAAGACAGCATGGCAAAGCCCGTCTGACGGCAGGCCATCACGTCCTGGTGATCGCCGAAGATGGACAGCGCATGGGCGGCCAGAGCGCGCGCGCTCACATGGAACACGCAGGGCAAAAGTTCCCCGGCGATTTTGTACATGTTCGGGATCATGAGCAGCAGCCCCTGGCTGGCGGTATACGTGCTGGTCAGCGCACCGGCGGCCAAAGAGCCGTGCACAGCGCCGGCAGCGCCCGCTTCGCTCTGCATTTCCACCACCCGGACCTGCTGGCCGAACAAATTTTTGCGCCCCTGGGCAGACCACTCATCCACCATTTCCGCCATGTTGGAGGAAGGCGTGATAGGATAGATCGCAGCCACATCGCTGAACGCATAGGCGACGTGGCTGACGGCCGTGTTGCCGTCAACAGTCATCTTGATAGCCATGGATGAACCTCCTTGTTTATGGCATGAGCCGCCAAAGCGGCATGTCCGCTAACATTCATATTATAAGGATGGAAAACGGCAATGTCAACCAATTAACAAATATCTCGAGCAACTCAGGCAGAAAAAAAACAAGAAGCGGGTGCGAAAGTGCCATGCAAACACAGAATATACATGATTTTGTAATAAATCAATTGAACAGTATGGCCAGGCGTGGTATACTAAAATTGTATCAGTATGACCGTATAGATTTGATATCCTCATACCCGCACGAATGGAAGCAGTAGCTCAAACTGCCCAAGCCAGGCGGAAGGTGGCTTCCCGATGAAAAGCCTTTTGATCACGGGGAATACGGCCTCCCTTGTCCCCAGCCTTTGCCAGCGGCTTTTAAGGGACTACCGCGTTGTGGTAGCCGCCCGGGAAGCGCCGCCCATGGCCTTTGGCGAAGGGGTGGAGGTTTTCGCGCTTTCAAATGAGAAAGCGCTGGAGCAAGCCTTCCAAGTGAACGCCTTCCAGGCGCTGGTCTTTTTGACCACCCGGGGGGAGCAGCAAATAAGCCTTGCGGGGGAAGCTGACCTTTTGAGCGGCGCACTGGCGCTGGCCAAACGCTACGGGGTCCCGCGGGTAGTATGCGTTACTTCCGGGGAGCTGAACCGGGAAAAGGACGCCTTGAGTGAGCGGGGACTTTTGCTTGCGGCCATGGGGCAGCTTTGCGCCGCCTACCGTTCCCAGGGGCTTCACATCACCACCCTGCGGCTGCCATTGGTGTTTGGCCCGGGTGAAACAGATACGTTTATCGGGCGGATGATGGCGATGGCCGCCTGGGGCGAAGCGGCAGCGATTCCGTATTCTTTGGAGGCGCGGGCGGACTTTATTTCCGCGGCTGAAGTATCGCAGCTGATTGCTGCTCTTCTTGGCAGGGAAGAGCCGCCGGAAGAACTGCTTCTGGTCAGGGGCGCGGAAACGCTGACCGTCAAGGAGCTAGCCGCACTTTTTGGGTTGCTGGGAGCCCGTATATCAAGTGGTGAAAATGAGGTTGGCTGCCCGCCTGTGGAGGGGAGCACCCTTCAGGAAAGCTACGGCTTTACGCCAATCACACGTTTGAGCGTGGAGCTGGACAGCGTGTTTGCCGCCGCAAAAGCCGCACACCTCAAGCAGCAGGGCGCAAAGGGACGTGGGCGTGCTTTTGTTGCCCGCCATCCGGCAGTTGTAAAAGGCGCTTCGTTGGTGCTTGGCTACTGCGCGCTGGAGTGTTTGAAAGTGCTGCAGGCCGCCGGGGTTTTACCGGCGATGGACCTGAGCCTCTTGTATGTGGCGCTGATCGGGGCCGCCCACGGGTTGCAAACGGGCATGTACGCGGTGATACTTGCGTGCTTCTCCCTGGCGTTCCAGTATGGCGTCCAGGGGGCGGACATCCGGGCGCTATTAAGCGATTATACGGCCTTAATTCCCTTCCTGACGATCATCCTGGCCGGGACTGCCTGCGGCTATGGCCGTGACAGGGGCTTTCGCGCGGCAAACCTGGCCCGGGAAGACGCTGCAACGCTTGCGCAGCGCTGCGATTTTTTGCAGGAACTGTACAAGCA